>JBCBWJ010000005.1:0-21122 GCA_039817165.1 Pseudomonadota bacterium
CACCGTGGCCGACGTGGAAAACCCGGCCACGGTGAGATCCTGGCTGACCATCATCAGCGCCATGTCGCCGACCACCTTGGACGACGGCGTCACCTTGACGATGTCGCCGAACATGGCGTTCACATCGGCATAGGTCTGCGCCACGTCGGGCCAGCGATCTTCGAGGCCGAGGCTGCGCGCCTGGGCCTTGAGGTTGGTGAACTGGCCGCCGGGCATCTCGTGGAGATAGACCTCGGACGACGGCGCCTGCATGCCGGTTTCAAACGCGGCGTAATGCGCGCGCACGGCATCCCAGTAATCCGAAATTTCGCGCACGGCGGAGATATCAAGCCCGGTGTCACGGTCGGTGTGGGCGAGCGCCTCGACCACCGTGCCCAGCGTGGCCTGAGAGGTGTTGCCAGAGAGCGCATCCATCGCGCAATCCACCGCATCCACGCCGGCCTCGGAGGCGGCGAGGATGGTGGCGCAGGCGACGCCGGCGGTGTCATGGGTGTGGAAGTGGATGGGCAGGCCCACCTCTTGTTTCAGCGCCCGGATGAGCACGCGGGCGGCCCCCGGTTTCATCAGGCCGGCCATGTCCTTGAGGCCCAGCACATGAGCGCCGGCGGCTTCCATTTCCTGGGCCATGTCGACGTAGTATTTCACGTCATACTTGGCGCGCTCAGGGTTGGTGATGTCGCCGGTGTAGCAGATCGTGCCTTCGCAGATCTTGCCGCTTTCGATCACGGCATCCATCGCGACGCGCATGTTTTCGGTCCAGTTGAGGCTGTCAAAGACGCGGAAGATATCGACGCCGCTCTGTGCCGCGACACGCACGAATTCCTGCACCACGTTGTCGGGATAGTTGGTGTAGCCCACGCCGTTGGAGGCGCGCAGGAGCATCTGCGTCATCAGGTTGGGCATCTTGGCGCGCAGATCGCGCAGGCGTTGCCAGGGGCATTCCTGCAAGAACCTGTAGGCCACATCGAAGGTCGCCCCGCCCCAGCATTCCATCGAGAAAAGCTGCGGCAGGTTGGCGGCATAGGTGGGGGCCACTTTGATCATGTCGATGCTGCGCATGCGGGTGGCGAGCAACGATTGGTGCCCGTCACGCATCGTGGTGTCAGTGATGAGCAGGCGGTTTTGCTGCTTCATCCAGTCGGCGACGGCCTGCGGACCCTTTTGTTCGAGCAGATTGCGGGTGCCCATGAGGGGTTCTGCGCCCGGCTCAAGGCGCGGCTCTGGCGGGCGGGGGTCCTTGAGGTCTGTGCGGGGTTTGCGCTGGTCTTTGGTCTCTGGGTGGCCGTTCACGGTGATGTCGGCGATGTAGGTCAGGACCTTTGTGCCGCGGTCCCGGCGGCGGGCGAATTTGTAAAGCTCGGGCGTGGTGTCAATGAACTTGGTTGTGTATTCGTTCCCCAGAAATGTCGGGTGTTTTAGCAGATTTTCAACAAAGGCGATGTTTGTGGACACCCCCCGGATGCGGAATTCCCGCAGCGCGCGGTCCATCCGGGCGATGGCGCCTTTGGGGGTTTGGGCATGGGCCGTGACCTTCACCAGAAGCGAGTCGTAAAACCGCGTGATCACCCCGCCCGAATAGGCCGTGCCACCGTCAAGACGGATGCCCATGCCGGTCGCTTCGCGGAACGCGGTGATGCGGCCGTAATCGGGGATGAAATTGTTCTGCGGATCCTCGGTGGTGATGCGCGTCTGGATGGCGTGACCGTTGAGGCGCACCTCGTCCTGCGAGGCTTTGCGAGTGGCCTCGGCCAGGGGTTTGCCTTCGGCGATCTTGATCTGGGCCTGGACGATGTCGATGCCGGTGACCTCTTCGGTCACGGTGTGTTCGACCTGCACGCGGGGGTTCACTTCGATGAAGTAAAACGCGTCGGTTTCCATATCCATCAGGAACTCGACCGTGCCCGCGCATTCGTAATTGACATGTTTGCAGATCTTGTAGCCAAGGTCGCAGACCTCGGCCCGCTTTTCGTCGGAGAGGTAGGGCGCGGGCGCGCGTTCGACGACCTTTTGGTTGCGGCGCTGGACGGAGCAATCGCGCTCAAAAAGGTGGTACATCTGCCCGTGCTTGTCGCCGAGGATCTGCACCTCAACATGGCGGGCGCGGGTGATCATCTTTTCAAGATAGCCCTCGCCGTTGCCAAAGGCCGCGATGGCCTCGCGCCGCCCCTCAAGCACCTTTTCCTCGAGCTCTTCGGGCTTGGTCACCGGCCGCATGCCGCGCCCGCCCCCGCCCCAAGAGGCCTTGAGCATCATCGGGTATCCCACCTCTTCGGCCTGGCGGGCGACCTCTGTCATGTCATCGCCCAGCACCTCGGTGGCGGGGATGACGGGCACGCCGGCCTCAACGGCGACGCGCCGCGCGCTGGCCTTGTCGCCCAGGGCGCGCATGGTCTCGGCCTTGGGGCCGATGAAGGTGATGCCATTGGCGTCGCAGGCATCGACGAAATCGGGGTTTTCAGAGAGCAGGCCATAGCCCGGGTGGATCGCGTCTGCACCGCAGCGTTTGGCGACGCGCATGATCTCTTCTATGGAAAGATAGGCCTCTACGGGGCCCAGGCCCTCGCCGATCAGGTAGGCCTCATCGGCCTTGAACCGGTGCAGGCCCAGCTTGTCCTCTTCGGCGTAGACGGCCACGGTGCGTTTGCCCAACTCATTGGCAGCGCGCATCACACGGATCGCAATCTCGCCCCGGTTGGCAATCAGGATTTTCTTGAAGTCAGCCACTGTGCCGTCCCCCTCGTCTTGAAGACATACCGCACGGGGCCCTGGTTTTTCTTGGGGTGCCGCAGTGCAGCGTAATCGGTGGCGTTTTCATAAGGTTTGACGCGGGGTTGCGCAATGCGATTGCGGGCAAATTCCTGCCTGCGCGAAAAATCCCGCCCGTTTGGGTGTGGCCCCTACCCAGTATTGGGGAGATCTGTGGGGCGCGGTTTGGGATTTGAGTATTTTTGGCAAGATGAAACGGGGACCCGGTGTTTCATCTTGCCAGAAATACCTCTGCCGGAGGCATGGTGTTTCAAGGGCTCGATATGATGGTGGCGTCTCGGACCTGCGGGACCTCCGACAGCGCCATTTGTCCCATGTTCGAGAGAAGGTCCGCCTTGAGGATATGGGCCAGGTGGTCGGGGCCGCGCGGACCCAAAGCGCCCAGGGCATAGTGCCAGCCGCGCCCGAGCATCACCAGATCCGCGCCACGCGCGATCGCGCGCAGGATGTCGAGCCCGCCTTCCACCGCGCCGTCAAAGACGATGGGCAGGGCGGTGGCGGCGCGGATCGTGGGGAGCATCTCAAGCCCCACGGGCGCGCCGTCGAACTGTCGCCCGCCATGGTTGGAGACCCAGAGCGCATCGACGCCTGCGGCCTCAAGCGGGGCCACGTCGCGCGCGTCGAGCACGCCTTTGACAATCAGAGGACCCTGCCATTCGTCGCGCATCGCGTGCAGGTAATCCCAGTCGGGCACGGTGCGCAGGTGGTAGCCTGCGTGGTTGTTGAGCGTCAGCCCCTTGGTGCCGGGGGCGTAGTCATCAATGAGGCGCATCCGGGGCATGCCTTTGGCGGCCATCGCCATGGCCCAGGCCGGGCGGCGCGCCACTTGGGCCAGAATGCGCGGGCTGAGTTTCGGTGGTTGCGTGAGGCCGGAGCGGATTTGGCGTTCGCGGCGGCTGGGCGCGGGCAGATCGACGGTCAGGACGGCTGTGGTGAAGCCGGCATCGCGGGCGCGGCGGAGCATCGCGCGGCGGATCTCGGGATCGCGGGGCGGGTAAAGCTGAAACCACGCGTGCGGGCCCAGGGCGGGGGCCACGTCCTCGGGCGTTTGGCTGGCCACGGTGGACAGCGTGTAGGGGATGGCGGCGGTGGCGGCGGCGCGGGCCAAGAGACGTTCGGCATCGGGCCAGATCAGGCCGGACATGCCCACGGGGGCCACGCCCACGGGCATGTCGAATGTGGCGTCCAGAAAGGAGATTTGGGTGGAAGCGGCGACCTCTCCGCGCAGAATGGCGGGCATGAAGTCAATGGCGTCGAGGGCGGCACGGTTGCGCGCCACGACCCGGTCCGCGCCGGTGCCGCTGTCGAGATATTCCCACACGAAATGCGGCAGGCGCCGTTTGGCCCGGGCGCGCAGATCGCTGAGCGCGGGGTATGTGGCATCGAGGGTCAGGGGGTCCAGCTCAGGAAGTTGGCGATGATGCGCAAGCCGGTTTTCTGGCTTTTCTCGGGGTGGAATTGGGTGCCCACCACGGTGCCGTCGCCCACCACGGCGGTGACGGTTTCGGCGTAGTCGCAATGGGCCAAACGGTGCGTGGAATCCGTCACATGGAATTGATAAGAATGGACAAAATAGGCGTGATCGCCGGGCGCCACACCGTGCAGCACAGGGTGGGATTGGTCGATCTGCAGATCGTTCCAGCCCATATGCGGGACTTTGAGCGCAGGATCAGAGGGGGCCAGTGCGCGGACCTCGCCCCCGATCCAGTCAAAGCCGGGGGTGGTCTCATATTCCAGCCCGCGCGTGGCGAGCATTTGCATGCCGATGCAGATCCCAAAGAACGGGCGGCCACCGTCGCGTACGGCCTCGACCATCGCCTCATAGACGCCGCGATGGTCAAAGAGGGCGGCCCGGCAGGAAGGGAACGCGCCGTCGCCGGGCAGCACGATGCGGTCGGCGCGGCGGATCACGTCCGGGTCGGAGGTGACCAGGACCACGCCTGCGCCGGTTTCTTCGGCCATGCGTTGGAACGCTTTTTCCGCAGAGTGGAGATTGCCGCTTTCGTAGTCGACGATGACCGTGGTCATGGGCGCGAATGTCCGTCAGGGGCCCCATTTTCTTCGAAGAAAATGGCGCAGAAAATTGGAATTTTCTGGCGCAGAATTTTCGAAAATTCTGCTACCTCAATGGCCCGTGCCCGCGCCATGACCCTCACAGCGCCCCTTTGGTCGACGGGATCGCATCCGCTTTGCGGGGGTCGGGTTCCACCGCTTCGCGAAGGGCGCGCGCGACGGATTTGAACGCGGCCTCGGCGATGTGGTGGCTGTTGATCCCGTTGAGCGCGGTCACGTGCAGGGTTATGCCGCCATGGGTGCTGAGAGCCTGGAAAAACTCGCGCACCAGTTCGGTGTCAAACGTGCCGATCTTGGCCGTGGGCAGCTCCATCTCCCAGACCAGATAGGGCCGGGCCGAGAGGTCAAGTGCGGCACGCACCAGCGCGTCATCCATGGGCAGAAGGCAAGCGCCATAGCGGCGGATGCCGCGCTTGTCGCCGAGCGCCTGAGTGAGCGCTTGGCCCAGGGCGATGCCCACGTCCTCGACCGAGTGGTGGTCGTCAATATGCGTGTCGCCCGTGCAGCGGATCGTCATGTCAATGAGCGAATGGCGCGCCAGTTGGTCCAGCATGTGGTCGAAAAACGCCACGCCGGTTGCGTTGTCATACTGGCCGCTGCCGTCGAGATTGATCTCAACGGTGATGTCGGTCTCTGCGGTTTTGCGCGTGATGGTGGCGGTGCGCATGGGGCGATCCTTGATTGTGACAGTTTGGGCCGTTTGGGGCCTTATAGGCAGTTGGGTGCGATGCGCCAAGGGATTGAATTTGTTTGGCGTTGCACCCGCAGGGCCGCGCCAGTGTTGCGCCCCAGTGCTGTGCGCCAGATCAGGCGAGCGTTACTTTGGCGCCTGTCCTTGCGGATTGGTAGATGGCCTCTTCTATTGCGAGGATGTTGAGGTAGTCCGACGCCTCATTCTCTAGCGGTGCGCCGTCCAGAACACCCGCCACCACGTGAGATTGCAGCGCGTGCACGCAATCGCCGCCGAAGCCGTCCCAGGTGTCCGGGGCCAGAAGACATGCCTCCTCCTGCGCGCCGAATGCACGACACCACAGCGCGCCATCACCGGTGAGACGGATCGTGCCATGGGTGCCTTCGACGAGCGCCTCGCCCATGGTGCGGCGCAGATTGTCGGAGGCGTGATCTAGGCAGCGATTGCCGTCAAAGACCGTGCGCACACCGCGCGCGTGGCGCATCACGATGAGCCCTGCATCCTCGCCCGCAATCGCGGAATTGACGCGGTGCAGATCGGCATAGACCTCGCTTGGGTCGCCGCACAGAAAGCGGAACGTGTCGAGCCAGTGAACGGCGGTTTCGTGGACGAGGAAGCGCTCCATCGTCTGGAAATAGGGTTGGCGGTCGAGATAGGCCTGCGGGCCTTGGCCGTCGCCGGGGCGCATGCGGAAGGTGATCTGCAGGAGCCGGCCCAGCTTACCCGCCATCAGATGGGTTTTCAGCGCGCGGTACCACGGCTGGAACCGGAAATTTTCGTGGATGATCAATCGGGTAGAGCTGGCCTTTGCCAGGCCCACCATGCGACGGGCCTCTGCCAGATCACGGCAAAAGGGCTTTTGGCAGATCACCGTTTTGATGCCGTGCGTGATGGCTTGTTCGATGGCCCCTGCTTGGGCCTTGGGGGGTAAAATGATGTCGAGCAGGTCGGGTTTGGCCTGCGCGAGCAATGTCGTCAGAGTGTCGAAGGCGGGGGCACCTGTGGCTTGGGCTTTGGCCAGATCAAGATCGCAGACGCCCACGAGGGTTGCCCGCTCCATCCGCGCCCAGCTGTCATGGTGAAACCGCGCGAAATACCCCGCCCCGGCGCAGGCGACGCGCAGGCCGGTCATGGGAAAAGGGCCGCGCGCACGGCACTGGCGGCCTCTGTGGTGGTCGCGTGACCGCCGAGATCCCGGGTCAGGGTGTCGCCTCTAGCGACAACGCGGTCCACCGCAAGGCGCAGCGCGTCGCCGTCGCGGCGCAGGGCCGCGATCTGATGTTTCACACCGAGCCAGTCGAGCATCATCGCCGCGGACAGGATCATGGCAAAGGGGTTCGCGACCCCCTGCCCCGCGATGTCGGGCGCAGACCCGTGGCAGGGTTGGAACACCGCATGATCCAGCCCGATATCGGCAGACGGCGCGAGGCCAAGGCCGCCCATCAGGCCCGCGCCAAGATCAGACAGAATGTCGCCGAACATGTTTTCGGTGACGAGCACATCGAACTCCCACGGGTGTTGCACCATCCTGAGCGCAGTGGCATCGACATAGGCGTGATCGGCACGAAGGTCGGGGTGGCGGGCGGCCTCTTGATCAAAGATCGCGCGGAAAAAGGCGAAGGCGCGAAAGACATTGGCCTTGTCGACACAGGTCACCCGGCCCGGCCCGCGCCCGGTTGATTTGCGCGTGGCGGCCAGATCGAACGCGAAGCGAAAGAGCTTTTCGGAGATGTCGCGGGTGATGCGCAGGGTTTCGCGGGCCTCATCGGCGCGCACCTCGCCCGCGCCTTGGCTGTAAAAGAGCCCTTCGGTGCTTTCGCGGATGAGGACAAAGTCGATCTCGCGGCCCGGTGGCAGGGTGAGCGGCCCCGGCGCCCCCGCCCGCACGGTGACCGGGCGCACCCCGGCAAAGAGCGTGAGCGCCTTGCGCAGTTCGATCTGAGGAGAGATTTCGGTGCCGTCGGGGTAGCGCACATCGGGCAGGCCCATGGCCGACAGCAGAATGGCGTCCGCGCCCTTGGCGGTGTGCAGGGAGGTCTCTGGCAGGGAGTGCCCGGTTTTGGCGTAGTGAGCGGCCCCGGCGGGGACGGGTTTGAACGTCAGGGTGTAGCCTTTTGCCCGCGCGGCGATGTCACTGAGCAGCGCCACGGTGGGCGCGGTGATCTCTGGCCCGATCCCGTCACCTTCGAAAACGGCGACCGCAAAATCCGTCATGGAGTGTCCCTTTTTGCGCCCAGTCTCGACCAGCAGTCTGGCCCAAAGGCCGGGCGGAGGCAAACCCACGCCGAGGGGGTGGCAGGCGGGGCTGGTTTTCTGCCATGGTGGCGCAGGGAGGGGCCGATATGTTTGCAGTCACCGTCATTTTTGACATCCATGAAGGGCGGATGGAGGATTTCCTGCCGCTGATGCTGGAGAACGCGCGGGCCTCGCGCAGCACGGAGCCGGGATGTCAGCAGTTTGATGTCTGCCGGGCGGGCGACCGGATTTTTCTCTACGAGATCTACGACAATCGCGCGGCCTTTGACGCGCATCTGGCCACCGCGCATTTTCTGAGTTTTGACGCGGCTGTTGCGGAGATGGTCGCGGGCAAAACGCTGGAGACCTATGCCAGCGTGCTGCGATGAGCGACTGGGAGGTCTACGCGGTCAAATATGCCGACCGCAACGCGCGGACCCGGGCGGACAGTTTTATCCTTGATGATGCCCATGATGCGCCCCACGCGATGGATTACTTCATCTGGGTTTTGCGGCAGGGGGCACGGGTGATCCTGGTGGATACGGGCTATGACGCGGTGGAGGCCGCGGCGCGCGGGCGGCCCATTCGGCTGGACCCGCGCGAGGCGTTGCACCCTTTTGACCTGCGCCCGGAGGATGTGGGCGAGATCATCGTGACGCATCTGCACTATGATCATGCGGGCGGGCTGGCGCTTTTCCCCAAGGCGCACCTGCATCTGCAGGCGGCCGAGATGGCGTTTGCCACAGGGCCCTGCATGTGTTCGGACACCGCGCGCGCGCCTTTCACGGGCGAGCATGTCTGCGAGGCGGTGCGGCGGCTTTACGGTGGCAAACTCAGCTTTCACGATCAGGACGCGGAGGTGGCGGACGGGGTCTATGTGCACCGGATTGGTGGGCATTCGTTGGGGTTGCAGGCGGTGCGGGTGCGCACGCGGTCAGGCTGGATGGTGCTGGCCTCGGACGGGGCGCATTACTATGAAAACCTGTGGGCGCGAAAGCTGTTCCCGATCGTGCAGGACAGGGCGCAGATGTTGCGGGGGTTTGACCGCCTAGAGGCGCTGGCCTCGCGACCGGACTTGATCGTGCCGGGGCATGATCCGCTGGTCACACAGGTCTTTGAGCGCGCGATGGCGGATCATGTTTTCCGCCTTGATACAGGGCCTCTGAAGGCCATTCCCGGCGTGCCGGACAACAGACAATCGTGACAGTGGCGGCGCGCAAGTGGCGCGGTCTTGGTGCTTGGATTTTGGCACAAAAACGGGTGAGTTATCCCCAATTTGCCCTTTTTGTCTTAGATTTTCGGATTTGTGACAAAGGTATCCCCACCTCTTGGATCGGCGTGTGATGGGCCGGTCTGGGGGTGTTGAACGAACCGTTCGGGGGCCAGGCCGCCACACCCCCGGAGCATTCCTGGCAAGATGAACGAGGGCGGGGGTGGCCGCGCGCGGGCTGGGGCGGATTTAGGCGATTGTGATGATTTCTGTGCGTTGGGTGCCGAGGCCTTCGACCTGCGCCTCCATCACATCGCCGGGGCGCAGGAACCGGGGCGGGGTTTGGCCCATGCCGACGCCGGGCGGGGTGCCGGTGGCGATGAGATCGCCGGGGCGCAGTTCCATGAACTGGCTCATGTAGGAGATGATCTCGGCCACCGAAAAGATCATGTCAGCGGTGCTCGAGCTTTGCATGACGTCGCCGTTGAGGGTCAGCGATAGCGCCAGGTTTTGAGGGTCGGGCACCTCGTCCGGGGTGACAAGCCAGGGGCCTGTGGGACCAAAGCCCGGGGCGGATTTGCCTTTGACCCATTGCCCGCCGCGGTCCAGCTGGAAGGCGCGTTCGGAGATGTCATTGACCACGCAGAAGCCTGCGACGTGATCCAGCGCTTGGGCTTCGGTCACGTAGTGGGCGGTTTGGCCGATGACGACGCCCAGTTCGACCTCCCAATCGCTTTTATCGGAGCCGCGCGGCAGGACGAGCGGGTCGTGGGAGCCGGCCAGGGCGGAGGTGGCTTTGCTGAAGAGAATGGGTTCTTTGGGCGGGGTGGCGCCGACCTCTGCGGCGTGGGCGTTGTAGTTGAGGCCCACGGCGTGGAAATTGGGCACGGCAGAGAGGCACGGCCCGAGGCGGACAGGGTCCTCGACAGGCGGGAGCGCGGAGACATCGAGGGCGCGCAGATCGTCCAGCCGGGTGAGGGCTGCGCCGCTGAGATTGGGCAGGTGGCCGGAGAGATCACGCATCACGCCCGCCTCATCGAGAAGGCCGGTGCGTTCGTGACCGGGCGAGCCGAAGCGCAAGAGTTTCATGGGGGTGTCCTTTGAGGGGTGCCGTTAGAACGGTAGAGCCTGAGGGGCACCGATGGCAAGCGCGCCGTTGATCAGGTGAGCAGGCCCTCTTGGTCCAGAAGATCGTGGAGGCGCAGCGCGTTGCGGCCCGAGGAGGTGTATTTGCCAGTGGCCATGGACACGTAGCTGCCCGCCTGGCGGATCGGGTATTCATCGCGGTGGTGAAAGCCGCTGTCGGTTTTGTCGATGTCGCGCAGGCCGTGGGCCACGATCATGCCGGCCTTGATGGTTTGCAGCGGGGTTTTGGGAAAATCTGGAAAGATCTCTCGGAAGGCGGTGATGTTGGCGTCGAGCACCCGGGTTTTTTCGGTCTGAGGGATGTGGCCCAGGCATTTGGCCTGCCAATCCGGGGACAGGGGTTGGGTCGGGATGATGGTGTCGACGCAGGCATTGTACCACGACATGAAGACACTGCGCGATCCGGGGCGGACGACAATGCCGCCGAACGCGCCGTGGGCCACGATCACCGAGCCGAGGCTTTCGAAATAGGGGTCGAGATCGACCAGCAGGCTGTATTTGAGGCGCAGGCTTTCCCCTGGCAGGGCATCAAGGCCCATGTGGCGGTCAAAGAGCGCGCGGGCCTCCCAGAGGCAATTGATGACGAGGGGGGCACGATGGGTGTCGCGTGATCCGTCTGGGGATTGCAGGGTCACGTGGGTGTGGTCGCCCTGCCCGTCGATGGCGAGGACGCGGGTGTTGAAGGTGCAGGTGACGTTGGGGTGGGCGGTGACGCGGGCTTTGATTTCGGCGTTCATCAGAGGTTGGTCGAGGCAGGCTTCTTCTGAATCGAAGGCCGACAGGATCACGTCGCGGCGCGCCTCAGGCGGCACGGCGGCGGGCCAGATGAAGCGGTCCGGCCGGGTGCCGAGGTAGTGCGCGTCGGGGTCGTCCAGTTCGGCCATAAACAACGCCTCAAGCTTTTCCCAGTAGGCGATCAGGTCGGACGTGCTGAGGTGGCTGTCGCGGTGAACGAGGACGCGGGGGCGGGCTGTGGCGATGGTGGGCCACGGGATGGGAGCGCCGAGAATACGCTCCATCGCGGGGGCGAAGGCCCAGGCATCGCGCATCATCCGGCGCGCTGTGTCCAGAGAGTGATCCATGGCGAAGAGAAGGCCCGTGTGCACCCGGCCTTCATAGCTCAGCGAGGCGCCTTGTAGCATGTCGGGGGCGTGATCGACGAGCGTGACCTTGCGCCCTTGATTGGCCAGCATGAGCGCCACTAGACACCCTTGGACACCCGCGCCGAGGACGAGCACGTCGTGATGTTTCATGTTTTTGATCAATGATTTGCCCCCCATGCGATGGGTGTGGCGCGCAAGCTGGTTTGTGCGGGGTCGGCGGCGAGATCCGCAGCGGG
This sequence comes from Pseudomonadota bacterium, assembly GCA_039817165.1. Taxonomy (GTDB): domain Bacteria; phylum Pseudomonadota; class Alphaproteobacteria; order Rhodobacterales; family Rhodobacteraceae; genus Roseovarius. Next base: position 11,461 of record JBCBWJ010000005.1, read on the forward strand.
GCGGTAGCGGAAGGGCTGCGCGGGGTCGGCCTCAAGGGAAGCCATGCGCGCGGCGCAGTTTTCGGTGATGTCTCGAAGGGCATAGGCGCGCACTTGGGCGTCCGCAAAGGCGGTGTCGATCGAGGTTTTCATCAGCTCTGCGGCCTCTTGAAAGGTTTGGGCGGTCACGGTCCACCCGCGATGGGTGCTGTCGGGGTAGTAGCGTTTGTGCAGGACATCCATGGCCACGAATTGAAACCGGCCCTGCAGCGCGAGCGCAAAGAGCCAGGCGCGTTCGGAGAGGGCGGTGCTGGGCGTGGCCACAAAGCGGCAGGCGGGATGGTGCGCGGTGGCGCGGCGGATCACGCCTTTGAAGGCGCCATTGAACCGCCCGACCCACAGCAGCGGCAGCGCGTCTTCGAGGGTCCAGGATGTGGCCTCAGAGGTTTCGCGGGCGTTCAGTTCGTCGCGCTCTGGCAGCGGTGCGCCGGACAGGTCGAAGGCGCGGACACGGCCATAGGCCAGCACCGCGTCGGGGGCGGCGTTGAGGGCGGCGACCATGGCGCGGGTGGCCGCTTTGGTGGTGGTGTCATCATGAGGCAGGATTTGCAGGTACGCGCCGCGGGCGGCGTCGATCAGACCTTGGATGTTGTCCACCCAGTTTGCATCGCTGTCGTCGCACAGGAGGCGCAGGTTGGGCACATCCGCCAATTGCGCGCGCAGCTCATCACAAAAGGCGCGGTCGCCGTTGCGGTCGGCGAGGATGATCTCGGCGTCCGGGGCGGCAAGCTCTGCCACATTGGCCGCGATCACGGGCGCGAAACGGCGCGACCGGTAGAGCGGAATAAGATGCGAGATCGTGATGTCCGGTGGCACGCAGCGCCTCAGTTATAGCTTTCCCCGGATGCGAGAAATGCGATGTGGCGGGCGCTGTCAATTGGCCTTTTTGCCTAAACGTGCCGACAGGATCAAAAAATCGCGTGATCGCCGAGGTCGAATTCTGCCTCGTCCGCAATCAGGGCGGCGTAGAAATCGGACAGGTGATCGGTGCCAGTTTCGGGCGTGGCGTCGGCCTCGTAGGTGTCGGTGCTGTCGTTCCAGACGAGCATGGAATGGGTGGCGTAGTAGCGCCCGATGCGGGCGAGATCGGCCTTGTCACGGGCGCGTGGTGAAAGACGTCCGGCAATCGACAGGCCCGCGATGATCCCATCCATGAGCGCGACGGGGATACGGCGGTGGTGCGGGGTCTGGCCCAACAGATCAAAGAGCATCTTGGCCTGTTGCAAGGGCGTTATCGCGGGACCGGGGCCGCCGATGGGCAGGACCTGATTGGCGCGGGCGGGGTCAGTGAGGCAGCCAGTGATGAAGTGGCCCAGATCGCGGTCAGAGATGGGTTTGCACGCGGTCAATTGCCCGTCGCCAAAGAGCAAAAACGGTTTGCCCCCGCGCACCCGGGCGACCTGACCGGACAGGGATTTGAAGAACGCAGTGGGGCGCACGATGGAATAGGTAAGGCCGCTGTCCATCAGGGTTTGTTCAAAGGCGCGTTTGGCGTGTTGGAAGGGCAATTCCGGTTGTTGGACACAGAGCGCGGACAACAGCACGAACTGCGCCACCCCGGCGGATTTGGCCGCGGCGAGGAGGGTCTGGTGCGCGTCATGGTCGATCGCCCAGGCATCGCGCGGCATCCCGGTGCGCGACGCCATGCAGGAGACAACGGCGTCGAAGCGAGTGGTGTCGAACACCGCATCCGGGTGCGCGACATAGCCGTGATGGGCGGCCACGCCGGGGGGCAGATCAGGATGGGTGCCGTGGCGCAAAAAACAGGTCACCCGGTGCCCCGCCGCAACAAGCGCCCGCAGTGTGGCGCGCCCGATTGTGCCGGTTGCGCCAAAGAGCAGAACGGTTTTTTGGGTGGGCTGGTCGGTCATCGGGCGCAACTATGAGGCGGCTCCGAGTGAGAACCAACGGAAAAATGGGCCGGGCCCGCGAATTGCATTGTCCGAATTGTGCTTTGCGGTAGTGTTGTGATGAGTCTTCACCCCAAAAGAGCATGACGATGACAGGGACACCGCCATGATAATGAAAACATTGATTGCCTTGAGCAGCGCATTGGCGCTGGTGACTGCCGCTTCGGCGCAGGAGGATGCAACCCCGCAGGTCGACGCCCCGCGTCTTGTGAAACTGATCAGCGCCTCGGAGAACGGCGGCGACGTCACGCGGCGCTTTTTCGGACGGGTGGTGGCGAAGGAAACGGTGGAACTTGCGTTTCAGGTCGGCGGGCAGATCGTGGAATTCCCGGTGATCGAAGGAGAGCCGATGCCCATGGGCGATCTGGTCGCCAAGCTGGATCTGGAGCCGTTTGAGTTGTCTCTGGAACAGGCGATGCTGGAACAGGACCAGGCCGACAGAACCTTGGAAAGATTGCAGAAACTGGAAGGCAACACCGTCAGCCAGGTGTCGGTCGATGACGCGGAAACAGCGGCAAAGCTGGCGGCTGTCAATGTCCGCAATGCCGAACGATCCTTGCGCAATGCCACGCTGACCGCGCCGTTCGACGCGCTGGTGGCGGTGCGGAACGTGGCAAATTTTACCACGATCAATGCCGGCACCTCGGTGGTGCGGCTGCACGATATGTCGGAACTGCGCATGGAAATTGACGTTCCGGAAATCCTGTTTCAACGGGCGGGAGAAGACCCCGATGTGGCGCTTTTCGCGAAGTTTCCTGTCTCGGATGAATTGCACCCGGTGGAGCCGCGAGAATTCAACGCGCAAACCTCTGACGTGGGGCAAAGTTTCAAGCTGACCCTGGGCATGGCCCCGCGCGCCGATCTTGTGGTGTTGCCCGGGTCCTCCGTCGAGGTGATCGCCACGCTCAAGGAGGGCGACCCGTTTATCGAACTGCCCTACTCTGCCGTGGTGTTTGACGAGGCGGGCGACCCCAGCGTGATGGTGTTTGACCCGGCAGGCGCCGATGAAGGCACGGTGAGCAAAGTCGCGATCGAGACCGAGCCGACCAACAGGGGCGGGTTGCGTGTGACATCCGGTGTCGCGCCGGGCGCAGAGATCGTGGCCAGCGGGGCCGCCCTGCTGAGCGAAGGCCAGGCGGTGCGGCGCTTCACCGGATTCCCGAACTGAGGCGCGGCAGATGAACATCGCAACCTTTTCCATCGCGCGTCCGATCTACACCTGGATCGTGATGCTGGTCTGCATTTTCGGCGGTTTGTGGGGGTTCCTGAACCTTGGCCGTCTCGAAGACCCGGCCTTTACCATCAAAACCGCCGTGGTCACCACGTTTTACCCCGGTGCCGATGCGATACAGGTGGCACGCGAAGTGTCCGAGCCGCTGGAATCGGCGATCCAGAAGATGGGTGAGGTCGATGAGATCCGGTCGGTCAACCAGCCGGGGTTCTCGCAGATCTCGGTGGATGTGAAAGACACCTATGGCGGTGATGAACTGCCTGATATCTGGACGAAAATGCGCGACCGCGTGAATGATGTGCGGCTGCCCAGCGGGGCCAATCCGCCGATCATCAACGACACGTTCGGGGATGTGTTCGGTATTTACTATGCGGTGACCGCGCCGGGATATTCCGAGCGGGAAATTTATGAGCTTTCGACCTTTCTCAGGCGTGAATTGCTGACCGTTGAGGGGGTGGCGGATGTCGACCTTTCGGGTTTGCGCGACGAGGTGATTTACGTGGAGCCGGACCCGGTTGTGACCACGAACCTCAACGTGCCGCCCGCCGCCATTCAACAGGCCATTTCCGAAGCAGATTCCGTCGCCGAGGGGGGCACGCTCTATTCCAGCGACGGGCGGATGCGCATCCAGAGACCCGAGGGCAGTGACAGCGTGTCCGACATTGCCGGGTTGACCGTGGGTGTGGGTGGGGAGGTTCTGAACCTTTTTGATTTCACCACCGTGTCGCGGGGCGTGGAGGCGAACCCGAACCTTATGATCCGCCACAACGGGCAGGACGCGTTCACCCTTGGGGTGGCCGGGATCAGCACGGAAAACATTGTGGATGTGGGTCACAGGGTGGATGACAAGCTGGAGCAGATGGCACATCTGTTGCCGGCGGGCGTTGAGATTCTGCCCATTTACCAGCAGCATCTGGTGGTCGAGGAAAGTTCTAACGGGTTTATCGTGAACCTCGCGATGTCGGTGTCGATCGTGGTTCTGGTGCTGGCGTTGTTCATGGGGTGGCGAGCGGCCATGGTGGTCGGGCTCACGCTCTTGTTGACGGTGGTGGGCACGATCCTTTTCATGGCGATCTTTTCCATCGAGATGGAGCGCATATCGTTGGGCGCGTTGATCATCGCGATGGGGATGTTGGTGGACAACGCCATTGTGGTGGCCGAAGGCATGCAAAACTCCATGCAGAGGGGCAAGACCTCTCGGGAGGCGGCGGAGGACGCGGCGGCCAAGACGCAGGTGCCCCTGCTGGGGGCGACGGTGATTGCGATCATGGCTTTTGCGGGGATCGGGCTGAGCCCCGACAGCACCGGCGAGTTCATGTTCTCGCTCTTTGCGGTGATCGGGATCTCGCTGACGCTGTCGTGGATCCTTGCGCTGACGGCGACGCCGCTTTTGGGGCACTACTTTTTCAAGCAGGGCACGGAGGACGGGGGCAGTGGCTATGATGGCGCGCTGTTCCGGGCCTATGGCGGGTTTCTGCGGGTCTGTATCAAGGCCTGGTGGCTGGTGGTGCCGGGTCTGATCGCCGTCACGGTCGTGTGTCTGATGCTCTTTGGCTCGATCAAGCAGCAGTTTTTCCCCGACAGCAACACGCCGCTTTTCTTTGTGCATTACAAGTTGCCGCAGGGGGCCTCGATCCACGACACGTCCCAAGACATTGCGGTGTTTGAAGGGTGGTTGGCCGAGCAAGAGGACGTTGTGGCCCATACCGCCTATGTGGGCGATGGGGCGGTCCGGTTCATGCTGACCTATTCGTCGGAAGATCCCAACCCGTCCTACGGTCATATCATCGTGCGCACCGAGACGTTGGACCAGATTGCGCCGCTCATTGAGCGGATGAAGGGATTTGCCACGGAGGCGCTGCCTTGGGGAGAGTTTCGGGCCAAGCGTCTGGCCTTTGGCCCGGGCGGGGGTGATCCGATCCAGGTGCGCTTTGCCGGGCCGGACCCGGTGGTGCTGCGCCAGTTGGCGAATGAGGCGATTGCGCGCATGACGGCGGCGACGGACGATCTGAAGACGCCCAAAACCGATTGGCGCGAGATGGAACAGGTGCTGCGCCCGGTCTATGCCGATGACCGCGCCCAGGAGGCGGGCATCACGCGCGATGATCTGACCGACACCTTGCGGTTCGCCACGGACGGCCTGACCTCGGGTGTGTACCGAGAGGGCGAACGCCAAATCCCCATCATCGTGCGCGCGCCGCAGGACAGTGGGCTCGCGCTGACCGATCACGTGGTTTATTCGACCTCGGGCAACCAGTTCGTGCCCTTTGAGCAGATGATCGACGGGATGGTGTTTGAAAGCCAGAACACGCTGATCTATCGCCGCGACCGGGTGTTCACGATCACCGCAGGCGGTGACATTCCATTGGGTTTCACGGCCGCGCAGGTGCAGACGCAGGTGCAGCAGACCATCGACGACATGCCGATCCCGGACGGCTACACCAAGGAATGGGGCGGGGAGTATGAGAACTCTGCCGACAGTCAGGCGAGCCTGGCCGCGCAATTGCCGCTGAGCCTTTTGGTGATGGTGCTGATCTCGGTGCTGCTGTTCAACGCATTGCGACAACCGCTGATCATCTGGCTCTTGGTGCCGATGTCGATCAACGGGGTGTCGCTGGCGCTCTTGGGGGCGGATTTGCCGTTCACCTTTACAGCGCTTCTTGGTGTGCTGTCGCTGTCGGGGATGCTGATCAAGAATGGGATCGTGTTGGTCGAAGAGATCGATATCGTGCGCCGCGAGGAGCCCGATAAGCCGCTGATCGACAACATCGTCTTTGCGTCGACCTCGCGCTTGCGGCCGGTTATCTTGGCCGCGGCCACGACGATCCTCGGGATGATCCCACTGCTGACGGATGCGTTTTTCCAATCCATGGCGGTGGCGATCATGGGCGGCTTGGCTTTTGCCTCCGTTCTCACGCTGATCGCGGCGCCGGTGCTTTACTACCTGTTCTTCATGCGCTCGGCCCCGCCGACACCGGTCGTGGAGATGGCAACGGCGAAAGCGGCCTGACGATCGCAGGCGCGCCGTGACATGAGATGAGATGAGATGAGATGAGATTTCCACGTCTGATGAGGGAACTTAACGTGCGTTGCGTGGGTTGATATACTATATGTAGACCAAAAGCGGCGGAGCAGCATCGTGAAAACACACGCCAACCACATGGGCAGCCTTTTGGGCGCCATGGTCGGATTTTGGGCGTCTCTGGTGTCAGCCTCTGAGGTGGTGTTGCAACTGCCGCCCGGCGCCCAGGGTCTGGACGGGCATCTGCGCGGGGCATCCCTGAGCGTTGAAACCGCCGCCAAGGACGACGCCACCCCCCAAGACATCATGGCCGCTGCGCGCGCAGATTACGGTCGGATGGCCGCCGCGCTTTACGAGGTGGGCTATTACGGCGGGGTCGTGTCCGTACTTGTGGATGGGCGCGAAGCCGCGAACATCTCGCCTTTGGCACAAACGCGGGCGGTCTCGCAGGTTGTGATCCAGGTCGAGCCGGGCCCGCTTTTCACCTTTTCGCGCGCCTCGGTGGCGCCGCTGGCCCCGGGAACGGAATTGCCCGAGGGGTTTGCGCCCGGCAGGCCCGCGTTCAGTGGGGTCATTGGTGATGCCGCGCGTGCCAGTGTTGAGGCCTGGCGCGATGCGGGTCATGCCAAGGTAGAGATCCGCGACCAGGGACTGACGGCGGATCATCGCAACGCGCAACTTTCGGCTGAGATCACGCTGGCGCCGGGGCCGCGGCTTCGGTTTGGCAATCTCATTGTGACGACCCCGGGCAATGTCCGGCCTGAGCGTGTTGTTGAGATTGCCGGGCTGCCCACCGGCGAGATCTATGCGCCCGAAGAGCTCAAGCGCGCCAATGAGCGGTTGCGGCGCACGGGCGCGTTTTCGTCGGTGGTGCTGGAGGATGCAGAGACGATCCGGCCTGTCGATACGCTGGATATCAATGCCACGCTGGCCGATGCGCCGCCCCGCCGGATCGGCTTTGGGGCGGAGCTTTCGTCGCTTGAAGGGTTGGGGCTGAGCGGGTTCTGGATGCATCGCAACCTGTTTGGCGGGGCTGAGCGGCTGCGCCTGGACGCGGAGGTGAGCGGGATCGGGGGCGACAGCGGCGGGATCGATTATTCGGTCGGGTTTCGCTATGACCGGCCTGCCACGTTCACGCCTGACACCTCGCTTTTTTTCGCCGGCCGCGCGCAGCAGTTGGAAGAGCCGGATTTTCGCGAACGCTCCATCCGGCTGGGCGGGGGCGTGTCGCATATTTTCTCCGATGAGCTGACCGGAGATATCGGGCTGGCCTACCAGTTTTCCGATGTGCGCGATGCGTTTGGATCGCGGGAATTGCAGCACATTCTGATCCCGTCGCGCCTGACCTATGACAGCCGCGACGTGGAGCTGAACGCCACCAAAGGGGCGTTTGCGGAGGTGGAATTCACGCCGTTTGTGGGCCTCGACAATGACGCGGCGGGCGCGCGGATTTTTGTGGATGTGCGCAGCTATGTCAGCCTGACCGCCGACAACCGCTTTGTCTTTGCCACGCGCGGGCAATTGGGGTCTGTGGCGGGCGCGCGGGCCTTTGAGGTGCCGCCCGGTATGCTGTTTTTCTCCGGTGGGGCGGGCACGGTGCGGGGGCAGGATTTCAAATCTTTGGGCATTCCGTTCACGCCCGCCATTCAGGTGGGCGGGCGGTCTTTTGCGGCAATCTCTGCAGAGATCCGGGCCAATATTACTGGGCCCTGGGGGGCGGTGGGGTTTGTGGATTACGCCAAGGTCAGCCGCGGCAGTGTCTTTGACGGATTCACCGATGACCATGCGGGGGCGGGATTTGGCGTGCGTTATGACACCGGGCTGGGGCCCATCCGCGTTGATGTGGCGACACCCATCGGCAGCAACGCAGGCGAGAACTTTGAGCTTTATGTCGGCATCGGGCAGGCGTTCTGATGCGTGTGATTTGGGTCTTGGTTTTCTGTTTCGTGTTGGCCGCCCCCGCTGTGGCACAGGACGATGACCCGTCTTACGTCGAAGGCCTCATTCAGGACGCGTTGTCGGAAGCGGGGCGCGATGTGCGGGTCACGGGGTTTCGCGGGGCGCTGTCATCCAACGCCACGATGGAGCGATTGACGATTGCCGATGAGGACGGTGTTTGGCTGTCGCTGGAAGACGCCTCTCTTGTTTGGTCGCGCGCCGCCCTGTTGCGCGGGCGGCTTGAGGTGGATGAGTTGACCGCCGGGCGCATAGAGCTGTCGCGCCTGCCGCAATCGGACCCGGACGCGCCAAAGCCTGAGGATGCGGAGGCCACGCCCTTTGCCCTGCCTGATCTGCCGGTCTCCATTGAGTTGGGGGAATTGCGCGCCGATGAGGTTGTGCTGGGGCCAAGCCTTCTGGGTGAGGCGGCGACGCTGTCGGTGACCGGTAAGATGTCGTTGATCGACGGGGCGGCGGATGTGGATCTCAGCGTGGTGCGGCAGGACCGCGATGACCGGCTGACGCTGATCGCGGCCTTCGCCAATGCGACCAATGCGCTGAAGATCGATCTTGATGTCCAAGAAGCGGCGGGGGGCATTCTGAGCCGGGCCGCACAGATCCCGGGTGCGCCGTCGCTTGGGTTGACCGTCACAGGCGATGCGCCACTGAGCGCGTTTGAGGCGGTGATTGCGCTGGCCTCGGACGGGGTGGATCGGTTTGGCGGCACGGTGGGGATTTCCGCGCCAGAAGAGGCCGCACCGGGCGCGTACCAATTCCGTGCCAATCTGGAGGGCGATCTGCGGCCTTTGGTGAGCGCTGATCTGCACCCGTTTTTTGGCGACAGGGCGGCGTTGCGCGTGGCGGGCCGCACGCAAGCCGGCGGGGCGGTGACGCTTGACCAGATGGACATGACCACCGGCGCGCTGCGTTTGAGTGGCACCCTGGCGCTTTCGGAGGATGGCCTGCCGGATCGGTTTGCTCTTGAAGGGCGGATCGCGGGCGATGGGCCGGTGCGCTTGCCCGTCGCGGACCCTGTCACGCTGGTGGATGATGTGGTGCTCACCGCCGGGTTTGACACTGCGCAAGGCGATGGCTGGGCGGCGGATGTGACGGTGCGCGGTCTCGACCGTGATGGGCTGTCCGTGGATCAGGCGGTGCTCAAGGCCTTTGGCCAGATCCAGCGGGGTATGGCGCGCGCGGTGACGGCGGATACGACATTCGAGGTGACGGGGTTTGCTCATAGGGATGCCGCGCTGAGCACGGCGGTGGGCCCCGCCCCGGACGGCCGGGTGGTGTTGCGCTGGACGGAGGGAGCGCCGATTGACATCTCCCAGCTTGACCTGCGCAGTGCGGGCGCGACGTTGCAGGCCAGCGGGCAGGTGGACGGGCTGGCGGACGGCTTTCCAATCACTGGCCGCGCGGTGCTGTCCGCGCCTGATCTGACGCGGTTTGCTGGCCTTGCGGGGCGGCCCCTGTCGGGTGCGGCCAATCTTGGGGTCGATGGCATGGGCACGCCGCTGAG
>JBCBWJ010000060.1:0-9592 GCA_039817165.1 Pseudomonadota bacterium
GCCAAGCGGCGCAGGCCAAAATGCACATGCGCCATCTGCTGGTAATAGCTGGTATAGGTGTAATTGGTGGCCGCCCCCGCCGCCGCCCCCAGAATGGGCACGGTCTGCGCGGCCAGTTTCTGCCCCAGCACCGTGGCCAGACGCGGCGCCACCGTCGCGATCAGGTTCTGCAGCGCAGGCCCGGTGACCGTGACACGCGCGCCCAGAAACCCCATATCCGCCCCGTCATCATGATCGAGCGGGCCAGCCGCGGCAAACACCTGAATGCAATCATACTGCACGCCCGGCTCTGACGGGTCGAACCCGTGCTCCACCGCCACATCCTGTATGGCGCGCAACAACACGGCGGTGGTCACCGGCAATTCCGCCAGCGCCGTGGGCAACCCGCCGATGCCGCCTGCCGCCCCCATCGCCGTGGTCAGCGCCCGGCTCATCCAGCCTGCGTTGCCCTCCACGATCCCGCGAGAGCCATGTGCGGCCTGCATCGCCAGCCGGAGCGCATCTTCCGTCCGCGCGCCCAGCGCCTCGCGCACCGGTTTCGGCAACTGATCGAGCAACCCTTCGGCCTGCCCCCCAATGAGGTTGAGCAGCTGAATACCCGGGCCAGAGGCACGGCTGTACCTCAGCGCCAACGCATCCAGACGGCGCGTCACGTCATCGGACGACAGGGTGATATCAACAATATCCATGCGCTTCATGTAGGCACCCCGACAAGCTTATTCAAAGCGCCGCACATCCCCCGCAACGCCGTCCCATGCGCCCGGCACCAGCGCCGCCCCCAGAACCCGCGCCGGATTGGTCGGCGGCGGCATCTGCACGCCCTCCAGGCGCTGAAACCCGAACCGCCCGTAATAGGGCGCATCGCCCACCAGCATCGCGCGCGCCCAACCCAGTTCACGCGCGCGGTCCAGACTGTCGAGGATCAGATACCCGCCCAAGCCTTCGCCCTGATAGGTCGGGTGCACAGCCACAGGGCCCAAAAGCAGCACCGCCGCCTCGCCCACGCGCACCGGCCAGAACCGGATTGCACCGGCAAGGATCCCGTCCGGATCCCGCGCCGCAAGGCTCAGATCCGCGATCCGGTCCACACCTTCGCGCAACCGATAAGACGAGAGCGCCTCCCGCCCCGGCGCAAAGGCCAAGTCATAGAGCGCCTCGACCTCCCACCAATCGTCGCTTGTCTCTGGGGTCAGTTGAAACACGGGGCGCCGTCCATCACGTCTTTTTTGCCTATAAATCCGGCTGGCAAAGCGCCTAGCACGGCGTTAGGACGGGTACAAACCTACAATCTGCCGAGGACCCTCATGTTCTACCGCCCCGAAGACGGCCACGGCCTGCCTCACAACCCGTTCAACGCCATCGTCACACCCCGCCCCATCGGCTGGATTTCGACGCGCGGCGCGGACGGATCAGAGAACCTCGCCCCCTACTCCTTTTTCAACGCGGTGGCCTATGTGCCCCCGCAAGTGATGTTCGCCTCCACCTCCGCCAAGGACGACCGCGACGGCACCAAAGACAGCGTGGCCAACATCCGCGACACAGGCGTGTTTTGCGTCAACATCGTGGAATACGCGATGCGCGACGTGATGAATGTCAGCTCCGGCCCCTGGGCGCGCGAGGTCGATGAATTCGCCAAGGCCGGCATCGACCGCGCAGAATGCACAACCATCGCCTGTTCCCGCGTGGCCGCCGCCCCTGCCGCGCTGGAATGCAAACTCACCCAGATCGTGCAGCTGCCCGGCGCTGCCAATTTCGCGGTCTTCGGAGAGGTCACCGGCGTGCACATGCGCGACGATTGCATGGTGGACGGCACCTTTGACGTCACCCGCTTCAACCCGCTCGCCCGGCTGGGCTATCGCGACTACACCACCGTGCGCGACCTCTTCAGCCTCAATCGCCCCGACGAAAGCTGACGCTGATGTCGCTGTCAGAGGCCATCGCGACCCAAGCGCTCTGGATCCAATTGTGGGTCGGCTGGCTGGCGCTCATCAACATCGCAACGCTTGTGGCCCTGCTGTGGTCGCCCGCCACACGCCGCGACGGTGTCACCGTGGGCATCGCCTTTGTCGCCAACTACCTCTTCATGACATGGCTCTACGGTCAGGTGGGTTATGTCCGCCTGCTGGGTCTGTCGCATGTGCTGATCTGGACACCGCTCGCGCTCTACCTCGTGCTTGCCTTGCGCGGCCCGTCGATCTCGGGCTGGGTGCGGCCCCTCACGCAGGTCTTTGTGATCAGCCTGTGCCTCTCGCTGGCTTTCGATGTCACGGACGTGGCGCGCTGGCTCATGGGCGCGCGCGGCTCGCTGCTGCCTGACGGGTGAGGATCAAGTAAACCGCAAGCGATATCAAAACGATAGACCCGCCAATCACCATCCGCCCAGAGGGCACCTCCCCCACCGCCAGCCAGACCCAGAACGGGCCCAGCACCGTCTCCATCAACATGATCAGGCTGACATTGGCCGCATGGGTGTAGCGCGCCGACAGCGACAAAAGGTAAAACGACAAGGGCAAGACCACCCCACCAGTGACCACCATAGCCCAGGGTGCGCCGCTCACCATCTGACCCGGCCCTGTGATGATCAACCCGGTGACGCCTGCGATGATCGCCCCCACCCCGATCAACAGCAAAATCGGCAGCCGCTCATGAGCGCGCAGCACCGTGAAATTCAACGCCAGCACCAGGGCCACGCCCAATCCAAAGGCCACGCCCACCACCGCCGTTACATTCAGCTGCGCCCCCTTGCCCGTCACGGCGATGAAAATCCCCACCATCACGGCAAAGATCGCAGCCCAGGTCAGCGGATGGGTCGCCTCGCGCAAAATCACCCAGCTGAGCACGGCAGCAAAGACCGGCACGGCGGCGATGCCGATCAGCACAATGGCCGCCGGGGCCGCCGCGATGCCCAGACAAAAAAGCATGGAATTGAAGAACTGGCAGACAATGATCAAAAGACCCGCCCGCGTCGACATTTGCGCCATGTCCGCGGCGCGGTCCCGGCTGGTCAGGGCCCAAGCGGTCAGCATCACACCGCCCATCAAGAACCCACGCCACGCCGACATCTGAAATCCGCCCATATCGGACAGGCGCATGAACATCGCGTCCGGGGTCAGCGTGATGGTGCCAAGAGCGGCAAGGACAAGGCCGAACCCCGCGCCCCGTTTCACGCCAGAAGCCACGCCGGAATCTCGCCGATGTCGCGCAGCACCACATCCGCATGGGGGCGCAACTCTTCGGTGTCGGCCACGCCAGTGAGGACGGCAACGGTCGTCATGCCTGCCGCCCGCCCTGCAATCAGGTCATGGGTGCTGTCACCCACCATCGCACAGCGCGCGGGCTCCAGCTCCAGCTTGGCGGCAATGGACAAGAGCGGATCGGGAAAGGGCTTCGCGCCATATCCGCTGTCAAACCCCACGATCATATCGAACATGTCATGCACCCCCGCATGGCGCAGATTGGCCCGCGCGCCGCGTTCGCTGTCATTGGTCATCACGCCCAGCTGCAAATCCATCGCGGCCAGGTTCAAGAGCAGCGGAATGAGCGGCACTGCCGGCGCCAGAGGGGCCGCGGCGGCGAAGTCTTCCAGCTCGATCTCCAACGCGTCCACATCCCAGCCGGGCAAGGCCAGGCTCATCGTCTCGGCGGCCTCGCGATTGGTGCAGGCGATGATCGGGCTGGTGGGCCGAAACTGACCTCGGCTGAGATCAAAATCCATAACCTCGGCCAAACGGGTCCGTATGGTATTATCGCCCTGCGCCAACTCCTCAATCAATTCGGCAGAGGCCGTACTCCATGTCGCGTGGTAGTCAAACAGCGTGCCGTCCTTGTCAAAGATCAGCCCGTCAACCTTTGTCACCTGTATGTTCACCATATTGTGGTCACGTCCAATGCACGGATTGCCCGCCCGGCAACGCCTGTCGGGCCTGCATGGGCGTCTCGGGTGTCACCTCTGTGGCCTCGCAAAACCGCAGGACCCAGGCATCGTCCATCAGTATGAAATCCAACACGGAGCCCAGAAAAACCGGGTCTGCGGCGCCGGCTCGTATATCAGCCTCCGACACGCCAGTGGCCCCCATGAAAACAGGCAAAAGATCCGCTTCCGCCAAAAGCCACGCCAGGCATTTCAAGCCTACCGCTTCGGCGGTTTCTCGCGCTAGGGTCATTATGGTTAATTCCCGGAAAGGTTTTCTTAACCACTCAAAGGGATAGTCACCTCAATAGAAAGAGCAAGAGAAAGGTGATCATACATGACGGGACATGTCTTGATCGTCGACGCGCTCGCAACCAACAGAATTGTTCTGAAAGCGACGCTATCGGCGGCCTTCTACGAGGTGAGACAGGCATCAAACGCGCAAGATGTCATGACCATCTGCAAGGATGACACACCGGACCTGGTGATTTTCGGCGCGGACCTGCCGGATTTGACTGCCGCCGAACTGGTGCGGCGTCTCGACCGGGTGTGCACATCGCCCGCACCCCCGGTGATGCTTCTGCTGCCAGAGGATGACGCCAAGGCCCGGCTCAATGCGCTGCAATCCGGCGTCTCAGACGTGATGGCCCACCCGTTGGACGAGGATGAACTTTTTGCCCGGTTGCGCGCCCTGTTGCGCCAACGCAGGCTCGACAGTGATCTGGTCATGCATGTGAACACCGCCTCCGCACTGGGCTTTTCCGAAGACCCTGTCGGTTTCACCGGCCCGGAGCGGGCGACGGTCCTGTCCGGTGATTGCGACGTCGCCAAGGACATCTGCGCCCGCATCTCTCCGTATTGCCGTTATGACCTGATGCCCGCCTGTTACAAGCAGGCCGGCGCTGTGATGAACGGTCCCGCCCGACCCGATATCGCACTCTTGCACATTGCCGAGGGCGATCTGCAGGCCGGAATGCGCAGCCTTGCCGTGTTGCAGGCCAGCGCCATCGGCCGGGATCTGCGCCTCATTGCGCTCAGCGACGCGCACCCCCCGGGTCAGGCGGCGAAGCTGCTCGATATGGGCGCCTGCGACGTGGTCGAACTTCAGAACATAGACGCGCTCCATGATCGGGAACTGGCCTTCCGCATGACCTTGCAAATGGCGCGAAAGAAGCGCTCCGACACGCTCAGAGGGCAATTGGAAAACGGGCTTCAGGCGGCGGTTCTCGATCCGCTGACAGGGCTGCACAACCGCCGATACGCCCAGATGTTCCTGCGCCGCATGATCGAGGATGCAGAACACGAAAACCAGAGCTTTGCGGTGATGATTGCCGATCTCGATCACTTCAAGTCAGTGAATGACACCCATGGTCACGCCGCCGGGGACCGGGTCTTGATGCGCACCGCAGCCGTGATGCGCGACGCGCTGCCCAGTGACACGATGATCGCCCGCGTGGGCGGTGAGGAATTTCTGATCGCCGTGCCCGACACGAACCTGTCGGATGTCCGCAGCCTGGCAGGCAGGGTCGGGCGTGCGGTGCGCGAAACGCCCGTGATGCTGAGCGACCGGGAAACGCCGGTGCATGTCACGGTCAGCATCGGCGCCACGCTGGTGCACCCGTCCGGACCTCATGCAATGAACGCCGACGCGCTGATCGAACAGGCCGACAAGGCGCTCTACGATTCCAAGTCCGGCGGGCGCGATACAGTCACGGTGACATTGCCCTCGGCGGCATAGGCACGCACTCAGCGCGAAGAGCGCGCCATCGCGTCGCGCACCCGCGCGGCAAAAGCGGCGCGCTCGACATCCGACATCTCGGTCAGGCGCACCACAAGCGCCTGACTGGCACCGGCCATGCGACCCTGCAAACCGGAGATCGTCCCGTCCAGCTCCGCACCGAACGCCTCCGCGTCAAAGGGCGCGGCCTGCAACAGCGCCACCATCCGCTCCATCGATTGGCGATGCGCGCGCCGGGTCCAACCATCCACTTGCCCATTCTGGCGCAGCTCTCGACCGATGGCCCGGCGGTCCTCTTTGGTGAGCGCACGGGTCAACGGTCCGATGGTGGCATCGGCCACGTGGCGCGGGGTATCGGCTTGCGGGAACGGGCCACCCCTGACGGCGATCCCGGCCACTGCGCCGATCACCAACAGGTTGAACCCCAGCGAGACCGCCAACAAAATGCGCACCCAAAGCCGTGTGGATTGAGGGCCGGGTGCTGGATCAGTGCTCATCACAGACCTCCATCCAGATCGGAAAAGCCAAAGCCCGGGTCCAGATCAACAAGCGCCATGGTCTGATCACCGTAAAGCAAAGCCTGCGATCCCTCGATCAGCGCGGCAGGCTGCGTGAGGCCGATCCAAACCCCCGCAATCCCTGCCGTGGCCAATCCCGCCAGTGACGGCCAACCGCCGATCAATCGGACAAATCGGGTCCCAAACGACGATGCGGCCCGCGGAGGCGGGGCCATGGCCGCAGCCTGCACGGCGTCCGCGTCCGCCAAAACCCGCGCCATCAGGTCATCGCCAGGCGGGGCAGCATGCGCTTTCAAGGCACGAAAATCGCGCTCCAACGGGTCCGGTTCAAAAGGTGCGTCACTCATTCGCTTATTCCCAGTGCTTCGCGTTGACGGGCCAGATCGGCCGTCAGGGCGCGCTTGCCCCGCGCGATCAGACTTTCGACCGCTTCCACGCTGATGTCCATGATCCCGGCAATCTCCGGATTGCCGAGCTCTTCGATATGGCGCAGGCTCACGGCCTGCGCTTGTCGCCCTGGCAGGCGCAACAAGGCCGCCTGCAACGCCTCTGCCCGGGCGGTTTGCTGCATGACATCTGCGACGCTGGCCCGCCCGTCTTCAGGCTCCGGCACCGCGTCAAGATCGACCCCGCGCCGTCTGCGAAGACGGTCGGTGCATAGATTGGCCACCACGCGGTAAAGCCATGTGCTCACCTTCGCCTCGCCCGTGCGCCACTCAGGCGCGATCTTCCACAGTCGCAACATCGCCTCTTGGGCCACATCCTCAGCCTCCGCCCGGTTGCCCAGCAAACGCTCAGCATGGGACAGGACACGCGGCACCAGACGGGCCGCCAAAATACGGGACGCGAACCGATCGCCATTGGCATAAAGCCGCAAGAGCGCCTCCGTGGGCGCGGCATCACTGTCATCAAGTGGCATGGTCATCGGGGGTCAACATCGGGTCCCATCACACGAACAGTCTTTCCTCATTTATCATGCCGGTCCACCCCTGCATGACAAGGATGGACCATGCGCTGCGCGTCACTCAGACGTGTTCTTTTGGCCACGCCGCGCGTCTTTGGCCGCGTCAAACTCCGCCCGCGAGATCAACCCGTCGCCGTTTTCATCAGCGCGCTCGAACATCTGGACCGTACGGTCCGAAGCCATTTCCGCCAGCGTCAATTGCCCGTCCGCGTTGGCATCCCGGCGATCAAACATCCGGTCGAGAAACTTCACCCGCCGCTCATCCTGATTTATCAACATGCGCGCTTCGATCTCAGCCCGGCTCAAGGCGCCATTGTTATCGGTGTCTGTGGTCGCAAAACGTGCCTCGCGGTGCGCCTGCAATTCTTCGGCGCTCAAAAGCCCATCGGCATTCGTGTCCACCTCTTCGAAGGTCAGGCCCCCACCCTGGCGGTGATCGCCCGCGGCGTAGCTTTCGCTGGCCAGCCCGGCGAGGATCGCCACCGTCAGGCAGAACGTCAGTGCAGTGTTGGTCATGGATTATCTCCTCAATGTGGCGGGGCCTATCGCTCTGTGCGCCCCGTTTTGTGTGTCTGCAGGGGATAAACGAGACCCAAACGCGGTTCCGTCGCAAAAAATGCAAAGAATCGGCGCGCCCTGGATTTGCGACATCGGGACGCAAGGACATCCTGCGCCCTTCCCATGCGCGCCCAAAGCCGTCATTCCGCTCATGTCGGGACCAATAAGAACGCGCGGTTCGAGAGGTTTGACAATGTCTACCAATATGCATGTGCATGCTGAGCGGCCACTATGGCCTGCTGTGTTCAACGGATATCGCCGCCGTTGCCCTCGGTGTGGGTCGGGGTCCCTGTTTCACGGCTATCTGAAGGTGCGCGACACGTGCACCGTATGCCGACAGGATTTCAGTCACCATCGCGCCGATGACGGGCCGCCCTATCTGACGATCCTGATCGTGGGCCACCTAATGGCGCCGCTGCTGCACATCGTCTTCACCACGTTCCGGCCCGAACCCCTGATCATGTTCACGATTTTCACCGTTGGATGTGTCGGACTTTCGCTTTACCTTCTGCCCCGGCTCAAGGGGGTGATCATCGCCTTTCAATGGGCCAGGTACATGCATGGGTTCGGTGAAGAGGATGATCCCCACTGACCCCGATCTGGGGGTGACGTGACCATAGATAAATCCGCACTTCGCGATGCCGCCACGGTGATTGTCCTGCGCGACCGGGCCACCGCGCCCAAGGTGCTGATGGGCCAGCGCGGCGCCAAAGCCGCGTTCATGCCCAACAAATTCGTCTTTCCCGGTGGGGCGGTGGATCCGGGCGACGGGTCCGTGCCCTTGATGGCACCCCTGTCCGACCTTTGCCTGTCTCGCCTGCGCGAGGACAGCGTCGCGGATCTCAGCCACGCCCTTCCCATCGCCGCCATTCGCGAGCTGTGGGAGGAAACGGGCCTCGCCCTGGGTCGCCCCGGCACTTGGTCCGGCACCCCGCCCGAGGATTGGCTGGCCTTCGCCGCCAAGGGCCTCTTGCCCGCCGCCGATCACATGCAGTTCTTTTTTCGCGCCATCACCCCACCGGGCCGCCCGCGCCGGTTCGACGCGCGGTTTTTTCTCGTGGATGCCGACCAGATTGCCGATGATCTCGATGATTTCTCCGAGGCCTCCGAAGAGCTCTCTCACTTGCAATGGGTCGCCCTCTCCGAGGCCCGCGCGCTCGATCTGCCCTTCATCACAGAAGTCGTTCTGGCCGAGCTCACGGCGCGCGCGGCTGATCCAACCCCACCCGCCTCCGTCCCGTTTTTTAAAAACAACGAAGAAGAAAGCCTCTTTCTGCGGATGTATGGCCACGCGCAGCCGGATTGATCAGCCCAAGACGACCAACACAAGAATGCTCGCCGTCAGCAAGGCGATCCCCCATATCTCACGCCCCGAGATCTTTTCTTTGAAAAACAGCACAGAGGCGAAGATCGAAAAGATCACCTCAACCTGCCCCACAGCAAAAACATACGCCGCGTTCTGGAGCGCGAACGCGGTGAACCAACTGACAGATCCGGCCATGCTGGTGATCCCAATCCAAACGGCCGTTTTGCGCGCGGCCCAGACCCGGCCCACCTCTCCGGGTTGGCGCAGCAAAAGCCACGCCCCCATCGCCACGGTCTGCGCCACGGTCGCCACGGCCAAGGTGACAACAGCGCGCAAAAACGCATCGCCTTGAGCAATCTCAAGCGTCGCCCCACGGTACCCCACAGCCGAGATTGCAAAAAACGCGCCCGAGGCCAGCCCCAGCCCCGCCGCCCGATTAGCAAAGCGCCGCCAGCCTCGCGTTTTCGTCTGCGGCCCTTCCGTTTGTGGCGGGTCCGACAGCACCAAAACGCCCACAAGCCCGATCATAATCGCCAGAAACCCGTACAGGCTGACCCGGTCCCCCAGCACCACAAAGCCGATGATCGCGGTCTGGATC
>JBCBWJ010000061.1:0-9574 GCA_039817165.1 Pseudomonadota bacterium
CAGGATCTTTACGGCGACAAAGGGCTTGGGCGATTTGTATGCAGCCTTCTAACCAAGTCAGATCTCACAGCGTATCTTTTCAAGCAACCATACGGTCACAAGTATCGAGAAGGTCATGCCCTCGTTCTCTCCGGCGGTCCCGCTCAAACCGGAGCGGCGCGGTTGGCGGCGCGGGGGGCGTTGCGGATTGGGGCGGGGTTGGTGACGTTGGGGGTGCCCGGCGCGGCGCAGATGGAGGTGGCCTCGGCGGTGACCTCGATCATGGTGAAGCGGGCGGGAACGGAAGAGGAGGTTTCCGCTGCGTTAGAAGACAATCGGATCAATGCGGTGTGTTTGGGGCCGGGGTTGGGGCTTGGCCGCGCGCGGGGCTTGGTGGAGACGGTGCTAGGCGGGGTGAAACCCCGCCCTACGGTGCTTGATGCGGATGCGCTCTCGGCTTTTGAGAGGGAGGCGGATGCGTTGTTTGGCTTGCTGCATGAGGGCTGTGTGTTGACGCCGCATGGGGGCGAGTTTGCGCGGCTTTTTCCGGATATCGCGGAGCAGCTCAACGCCACGCCCACAAAGGGCCCGGCCTATTCGAAGGTCGATGCGACGCGGGAGGCGGCGGCGCGGGCGGGGTGTGTGGTGCTCTTTAAGGGGCCGGATACGGTGATTGCTGCGCCGGATGGGCGCTGTTCGATCAATTCGGCGCAGTATGAGCGGGCCGCACCCTGGCTGGCGACAGCCGGATCAGGGGATGTGTTGGCGGGGTTCATCACCGGGCTTTTGGCGCGCGGGTTTGGCGCGATGCACGCGGCGGAGGCAGGGGCGTGGCTGCATGTGGAGTGCGCGCGGGCGTTTGGGCCGGGGCTCATTGCAGAGGATTTGCCGGAAGAGTTGCCGGGGGTGTTTCGCGATTTGGGGGTGTGAGGCGCCGCTCGCCGCTCCCTTACGGGCGCGTCTCGCGGGTCAGCTTTCGGCGCGTTCTTTGAGCAGGCGTTCGGCCTTTTTGCGCACCAGCACGCCGCGCAGGTCATGCATGGCCAAAAGCAGCGCATCGGTCACCTGGTCCAGCTGATCTTCGTCCGCTTTCGACTGCGCCCAGTGGGTCGTCATGTTGAGGTAGTCCACGGCGCGGTGGATGTCTTCGATGTCGCGGCGCGCGAGCGTCTCGACCCGGTCGGCCATCCAATCCTGGATCACCGCCATGTCCTCGTCAGAAAGCTCCCGGTCTCCGTGCGGCTTGATCTGGCCGTTCTTGATGTTGACGACGGCGATCTGGTCCATCTCGATGCGGGCCTGCCGGTTGGTTGTGTCGACGTGGAACACGAACGCCCCGTTCTCACGCACCCGGAAGTAGTAGTCTGGCAGGTCGTTGGACATGGGTCCCCGTGGTTTAGGTCAGCCCGTCGCAGAACCGCGTGATGCGCGCGCAGGCGTCGATCAAGGCCTCGTCTGACGTAGCGTAGCTGACGCGGAAGGCTGGTGAAAGACCAAATGCCGCGCCGAACACCACCGCCACACCGGCCTCTTCCAGAAGCGCCGTTGCGAAGGCTTCGTCGTCCTTGATGAGAGTGCCGCCTTGTGAGGTTTTGCCAAGGAGGCCCGATATGAACGGGTAGACATAGAACGCCCCCTCGGGCGTGGGGCAGGTCACCCCGTCGATGGCATTGAAAGCGGCCACGACGATATCCCTTCTGCGGGTAAACATCACGTTGTTGGGGGCAATGAAGTCTTGTGTGCCGCTCAGGGCCTCGATCGCGGCCCATTGGCTGACCGAACACGGGTTGGACGTTGATTGCGATTGGACCTTTCGCATGGCGGCGATCAGGTGCTCCGGGCCGCCCGCATAGCCGATGCGCCAGCCGGTCATGGCATAGGCCTTGGACACGCCGTTCAAGGTCAGCGTTCGGTCGTATAGGCGGGGCTCCACTTGGGCGGGCGTGCAGAATTCAAACCCGTCATAGGTCAGATGCTCGTACATGTCGTCGGTGAGCACGGCCACATGCGGGTGGCGCATCAGCACGTCTGTCAGGGCCTTGAGTTCCTCCCGGTTGTACCCCGCGCCGGTGGGGTTGGAGGGTGAATTGAAGATGAACCACCGTGTTTTCGGCGTGATCGCAGCCTCAAGCGCCTGTGGCGTCAGTTTGAAGGATGTGTCGAGCGACGTTTCCGCGATCACCGGCTCGCCGCCGGCCAGCAGCACCATGTCGGGATAGCTGACCCAATAGGGCGCGGGGATCACCACCTCATCGCCCGGGTTCAGTGTGGCCATGAAGGTATTGTAGAGAACCTGTTTGCCACCTGTGCCGACGGTGATCTGTTTTGGCGTGTACATGAGCCCGTTGTCGCGTTTGAACTTGGCGCAAATGGCCTCTTTGAGCTCTGGGATGCCATCGGGGGCGGTATAGCGTGTCTTGCCCTCATCAATCGCGCGTTTGCCGGCCTCGCGTATGTTCACGGGCGTGGCGAAATCCGGCTCACCGGCACCAAGGCTGATCACATCCTGACCTGCGGCCTTCAATTCCATCGCCAGAGTTGATATCGCAACCGTAGGGGAAGGTTTCACACGCGAAAGTGTCGTTGATAGGTCAATCATGTCGCGCTCCGGTTGGAAAAGGCGTGGGAAATCACGGATACCGCCCTCAAAGCGGAGCCGAACTGAGATGTAAACCTTTTTGCGCCGAAAGGACTGAATATGACTGCCCAGCTGAAAGAAGATTGGTATGATCCAGCCGCCACGACATTCGGGGATCGCCTTGCCGGAGCACGCGAACAGGCCGGCATGACCCAGGCCGAACTGGCCAAACGGCTGGGGGTCAAGCTGAGCACTCTGAAGTCCTGGGAAGATGATTTCAACGAGCCCCGTGCCAACAAGCTGCAAATGCTGGCGGGTATACTGAATGTGTCGCTGAGCTGGATCCTGTCCGGCGAAGGGGAGGGGATTGAGGCCCCCGATGATGCGATGGAGGCCGCTGGCGACGTGCAAGACCTGCTGCTGGAAATCAGGGATATCCGGGCGCAGATGTCGCGGTCTTCGGATCGACTTGGGCGGCTGGAAAAGGCACTACGCGTGCGTCTGCAAGACAACGCGGCGGCGTGATGCGATGAAGCGCGAAGAGCCAGAGCACCGCCTCAAGCGCCTGTACATGAGATCGATGCGCCGTGGAATCAAGGAGATGGATATCATCCTGACCCGTTTTGCCGATGCCCGCCTGACTGATCTGAACGCCTCTGATCTCGACCTGTATGACGGGCTTTTGTCGGAGAATGACCAGGATCTGCTGCAATGGGTGACAGGGCAGGTGCCATCTCCGCCGATGTACAGCGGTCTTGTCGCGCAAATTGCCAAGGTCGCAGAGGCAGATCGCGCAACGAGGCCATCCGTTTAGTTCGCATTTTATGCGTCCAGGGATCTGTTTACGTAATTTTGGGCCTTTTCGATCTAAGACAACTTCGAGCAGTTTTGCACGGAGTTTATGATGAGTTTGCACAATCCCCCTGTGTTGTCGGCGGAGCAGCAGAGCTTCATGTCTGGATACCTGGATTCGCTGGCTTTGGTAGAGCGGCTGCACCGGTTGCTTCTCGATGTCATCAAGGATGAATTCGAGCGCCTTAACGTGTTGGAAATAAACGCGGTTCAGGCGCTTTTGTTGTTCAACATCGGCGACAATGAGGTCACTGCCGGCGAATTGAAGTCGCGCGGGTACTATCAAGGCAGCAATGTCAGCTACAATCTAAAGAAGCTGGTGGATATGGGTTACATGCACCATCAACGCTGCGAGATTGATCGCCGATCTGTCCGGGTGCGCCTGACCGAAAAGGGACGCCATATCCGCGATGTCGTGGGCACACTGTTTGCCGGGCATGCAGAAGGGCTTCAAAGCAAAGGCGTGCTTGGTGCGGACGGGGTTGATCAGATCAACGGCTCTTTGCGGCGGGTGGAGCGATACTGGACCGATCAGATCCGCTATATCTACTGAATGCGCGGGGGGCGCTCGTCGCTCCCTTCGGGCGCGCCTCGCGTCAACCGGGATCTTCGGTTTGGATAGGTGCGGCATGGCGCGGCGTGGCCATGGCGCCGGTTGTCAGACCGGCTCGGTCTTTTTCGGGCAGGGCAGAGACAGCAACGGGTTGAAGCTCTCGTATCAGTTTGCGCCGCATGGCGCGCTCAAAGTCGGAATAGTCCTCTGCCGGTTCGCCAAAGGCACCAAATCCGCGCAGCACGTAGGCGTTATAGTACTCCATCAAGCTTTTCAGGTTGTGGCGGTTCTTGTTTATATTTGCAGGTGCGTCGGGGCCGATCACCAAGCCGTTGATCACGACATCTCCTATCTCTTCGGGGCGTATATCCTGGGGGTGCAGGCCGATATTTGCGGGGCCGTCACCTGAGATATCAAGCGTCTTTTGCCAACACTCTGCCTGGGATTGCAGCTCTTTAACACCGTACAGCATGGCCGCACCTATCGCGGTCGAGGGGTTATCGACCGAGACGGCGCCGGTGGTGAGCAATTTATCCGCGATGCGCGCCAGATCTTCGCGCGACTGGATCGCTGTCCAGCCGATGATCTGGCGCTGATGCAAACGCGCGCTCCATTCAAACACCATGAGGCGCACGGGCGCATCCGGCATGATCAGGAAAGCGTCTGCAACCTGATCATCAAGCAGCGCGCGCGCCACGCCATCGAGTTGCAACCTGTATTCCGTGGCATCGACCGAACCCGATACGTCTAGCCCCAAGGCAAGCGCCTGTCGGCACTGTGCGAGGGCAGGGGACGTGACGCCGAGGAGCGCCGCCAGAAGAACCGCCGCACAAGCGCGCCTCATCCGTCATCCGTCCGATATGCTGCGCCCGCGCGCTTTTTCGACCGCACCTGGCCCAAGACCAGATCGTTCACTTCACGATATAGCTTCCGCGTCATCGCCTCGCGAAATTCGGTGTAGCCTTGGGCGGTGATCATGAAAGCCTGCGCCCCGTGCAGCACCTCCGCGACGTAATAGTCGGCCACAGCAGGGTCATCGCCCAAGACCACAAGCCCGTTCACCGTCACCTGGCTCAGGTTGAAATGGCGGTAGGCCTCGCGCGGACCGTAGCGGTCATTGTTGATGCCGTCGCCGGACACATCGATCACCTGTCGCTTGCATATCGGCCCGCGTGCCAAAAGCTGCGCGCCGTATCCAAGCGCGGGCCCGATCGAGGTGGGAAAATCATCGTGGCTGCGTTTCATCTGCGACACGGCGACAGCGGCGCGGTCAATCGCGGCATGACTGCCAAGGATTTGCCAGTCCAGTTGCAGGACCTGTTGACCGAACCCGCTCCATTCATAAACAGCGAGTGCCACAACGCCGTCGCCTCCATAGAGGATGGCATCCCGCACTTCGGGCGCATCAAGTGCGGCGGCCAAGCCATTCTTCTGTAGGGTATATTCGGCGTCGTCTACCGATGACGATACATCCACGGCCAGCACAAGCGCAAGCCGACAGGCCTGGGCCTGCGCGCTGACGCCCCATAGCAGACTTGCAAGCAGGATCGCGGCTCTTACCAATGGCCGATGCTGTCCATGCTGGTCCAGGGTTCCGCCGGAGGCAGGGCCTCACCGGCCTGCAGCAACTCCACAGAAATATTGTCAGGGCTGCGCACAAAAGCCATGCGCCCGTCGCGGGGCGGTCTGTTGATCGTGACGCCATTGTCCATCAGGTGCTGACACATCTCGTAGATGTTGCCGACGCTGTAGGCGAGATGGCCGAAATGGCGACCGTCACTTGGCAACGCATCATCGCCATCCCAGTTGTAAGTCAATTCAACCGGGCACTCCTCCTGCCCTTCCGGGGCCATGAAAATCAGCGAAAAGCGCCCGCCTTCGTTGTCATACCGGCGCGTCTCCTTCAGCCCCAGAAGCCCATAGAAGCGGAGCGACGCCTCCAGATCCTTCACCCGAACCATTGTGTGCAGATACTTGATCTCCATGCGTGCCTCCGTTCTCGCTGCATTCTTGGTAGGATAAAGCGCAGCCCTTCTCTGTCGAGGGGCAATCGAGGCTGCGTTCAGAATTCTGAACGGATGCCGACGGTCACGCCTGTCTGGTCCACGTCAAAGCGGCTGATGTTGGAGCGGCTTTGTTCGGAACGGAGCGAAACCACGGGCACAAACCCCATGTAGCTGGCGGATTTGAGCGTTGCCGTCACCTCGCCAAACCAGGAGTCGTCGGTGCGGCCGGGAACCGGAGTGACAAAGGGAATAATGTAGTCGTCATAGTCCACCGTGGAATGCCCCAAGCTGACGCTGATCTCCGCCGGGCCAATGCGGCGGCCATGGGTGTACCTGACAACGCCGGTCCATTGCTGCGACGCGCGGGTCACGCTGTCTGTCACAATTTCGCGGTATCGTGCCGAGATACCAAGCGTGCTGCCCCCTTCGAACGCATAGGTCAGACCAGCCAGCCCAAACCAGACCGTTGCATCAAAGCTGGGCTGCGTTTGATCCAACTGGTGCTCGACCGCGCCGCCAAATGACAGGCGCCAATTGTCATCCAGCTTTTGCACGCGTTGCGCGGATGCGCTGACGAAGTCATAGAATGGGTCGCCGCCATACCAAGTGCGTCCGCCATTCACATCAAAGCGCCAGAAGCCTGTTTCGCTGGGGCTCCAGATGTGGGCGAGGCCAAGTTGCAAACGCTCTGATGACAGATCGGACGCGCTGAGACCCGGCACGGGGTTGTTGAAATCCACCTGGTAGAGGAAGGCACGTGCCACCACGCGCGTCTGAGAAGTTTCCGTTTCCCGAAACCTGTAGGACCCTTGCATGTTGAGCGTCGCCGTCCAGCCGCTGATCGCTTGCGCGCTCAGGCTCAAGATGCCCGGCACCGGTACGCCGTCGATGATGTTGCGCGGGCTGTTGGAGCCGTTGTTGACGTTGTCGGAGGGGCTCACCGAAAAGCTGAGTTGCACGTTGAATGGGTTCTGATTGCGCACCTCGCGGAAGGCGATAATCGAGGCGTTGCGCAGTGTCTCATCCGGTGCGTGATGTGCCGCGCGGCGCAACCAGACCTGCGAATGGGTCATACGCTGTCCGGCAAAGCTCAGCTGTGCGGCCAGCGTGGCACTTTCATAGTGCTGCAAATCCGTAGAGGCGGCGTTGTAGGCGAGGGCGGCTGTCTTGCGCCCTTCGTCGAACTCCTGCATCTGGCCGAGGGCCTTGGCCTTGATGTAGAGCGCGTGCCCGTCCGTGGGGTCGGCTTCCAACAGACCGTCACTCAATGCGAATGCAAGACGCGGCTGGCCAGAGCGCAAAGCGTTGAGGGCAACCTCGCGCGCCTGATTGAGTTGCAGCTGAACCGCTTCCGGTTCGTTCTGCCCCAGTGCCGGCGATGAGAGCGTGAGCCAAAGCGCACAAAGCGCTTTGGCCAAAGCTTGGGGACGCATCAGGGGATCTGCGTGCAGACCGGGTTCGTGCTCGCCGCCGTGCAGGCTTCCAGCACGAATGTACCACTTTCAAGCTCGTTCTCGAGGCCAAGAGGGTCAGACGATCCATCAAACTCTGTCAGGTCCACACCACCAGCCACCTCGGAGGCGTTTTCGCCGCCGAAGACACCGGCATAGGTGCCAACCTGAACGAAGGCCGTTGTGTTCGACCGGGGGTCGATGATGTCATATTCGACTGTGCCGCTGAAAGAGCCATTGGAGTCGATTGGCGTAACAATCAAAACCAGCGACGGAAGCCCTGCCAATTCGTTGCCATTGGTGTCGAGCAGGCGCC
The DNA here is from genome assembly GCA_039817165.1 of Pseudomonadota bacterium. Classification (GTDB taxonomy): domain Bacteria; phylum Pseudomonadota; class Alphaproteobacteria; order Rhodobacterales; family Rhodobacteraceae; genus Roseovarius. Next base: position 7,736 of record JBCBWJ010000061.1, read on the forward strand.
GGTTGAAAATGTTTCCCTCAACGGTGTTGTCCGCGAAGTCCGCATTCAGGACAGCATCGCCATCTGTGGGCAACGCCTGACCAGGCTGCAACTCCGTCGGTGTGATCGATGTCGACAGCAGGTCGCTGCCACCCTGGTCGCCGATATTTGTCAAGCCGACATAAGTGCCAGCATAGGTCACGAGACCTGTGTCATCGGTGACCGGAGGCGGATCATAGGCACCGTCACGGTCAAAGAACGCCCCTTTGAAGACCCGGTTTCTCGGGGTCGGGCTGGACACGACCGTACCCGTCACGCTGCCTGATTGACGAACGTAGGCGGTGAAGTGGCGATCCAGCGGATCGTCTTGTGTCGTGTAGGCCAGAAAGCCGTTGTTATCGAGCGCGGGTGCGCGCGCGTACTGAGTGGCCACTGGCACATTGTCGAGGTTCAGACCGGTGACAGTCAATGTTCCGGCCGCAGGATCGAACGACACTGCTGTGATTGATCCTGCGATTGCTGCTGGCACGCCCAAGGCGGTGTCAAACGTTGTGTTTCCTGCGCCACCTGTGTTGCCACCCGTGGTGCCGCCGTCGGTCCCGCCATCGGTGCCACCATCCGTGCCACCGTCAGTTCCACCGTCAGTTCCGCCGTCCACGACGGCCTCACCGGTGCTGCCTCCGGTATTGAAAGGATTGCTCGCTGCATCACACCCCATCAAAAAGGCGCCAAGCAGCAGCCATGCTGCTGTGTGTTTCATGATAGTACTGCCCTCAACAGATATTTTTATCTTTTGCCTGAAATTCAGCGCTTTAGACGGCGAAGTCAATGTTTTCCTTTGCAAAGTGGCCGGTAAAGAGCGCTCTGTTGCAAGGATGTATATACCTGATATTGAAGTTCCTCAGGACGCGTCCGCAAGATATAGTCGGGTGCGACTCACTCTTGTGGAAAGGACCACTGCATGCCCTTGAGCCCCGAGCAGCAGGCAGAGATAGACGAACTACGTGCGTCCCCGCAAAACACTTTGCGCGTGGTTTCGCCTGGAATGGAGGCGCATCTCTATACTGCGCACACGGTGCTTGATCACGGTTTTGTCCGCGTCGTGGATTATATGGGGGATGACAACGCCATCTGTCAGGCCGCGCGTGTGAGCTATGGCAAGGGCACGAAATCGGTTCAGAACGACGAAGGGCTCATCCGATACCTCATGCGGCACTGGCACTCCACACCCTTCGAAATGTGCGAGATCAAACTGCACGTGAAGTTGCCAGTGTTCGTGGCGCGCCAATGGATCAGACATCGCACCGCCAATGTAAACGAATACTCCGCCCGCTATTCGATCTTGGATCGTGAGTTCTATATCCCTGCACCCGAACACATCGCTGCACAGTCGGTGATCAACAATCAGGGCAGGGGGGAGGCCCTCACCGGCGACGAGGCGGCCCGCGTGCTCGAGATCCTCAAGGCCGACAGCGCGCGCAGCTATGATCACTATGAAGAGATGATCAACCAGGACGGCCAACACGGCCTCGCCCGCGAATTGGCCCGTATGAACCTGCCCGCCAACATTTACACGCAATGGTACTGGAAGGTGGACCTGCACAACCTTTTGCACTTCTTGCGTCTGCGTGCCGACGCCCACGCACAATATGAAATCCGCGTTTACGCAGACGCCATGTGCAAGATCGTGGCCGATTGGGTGCCGTTTGCCTATTCCGCTTTCGAAGACTACCGGCTTGGCGGCGCGGCGATGTCAGCCACCGCGTTGGATTGCATTCGTCGCATGCTGGCGGGTGAAGATGTTCAGCAGGAGACCTCGGGCATGAGCAAAGGGGAATAGGCAAACGGCACCCAATCGGC
>JBCBWJ010000062.1:0-9531 GCA_039817165.1 Pseudomonadota bacterium
TGATGCGCGAAGAGATCTTTGGTCCGATCCTGCCCATCGTGCCCTACACGGATTTTGAGGAGGCGATGGCTTATGTCCGTACGCGGCCCAGCCCGCTCGCGCTTTATTGGTTTGGCACGCACAAGGGGCGAGAAGGGCGGATCATGTCGTCGGCGAGGGCTGGAGGGATCACGATCAATGACACATTGATGCATGCCACGCAGGACACCCTGCCGTTCGGTGGGGTCGGTGAGAGCGGGATGGGGGCCTATCATGGCCAGTATGGTTTTGACGCGCTGTCGCATCTCAAACCGGTCTTTGTGCAAAGCCGCTGGAGCGGGGGGGATATTTTTGCGCCACCGCTGTCCGGGTTTGCGCGCAAGTTGATGGGCTATGCCAGCCGGTGGGCGCGGCGATGACGCTTCTTCCTTGGACCTAACGCTGAAAATCTAGGCGGAGGCACGGGCCGGGCCCGCGTTTGGGCCTGTGTGCCGCGAGCGCTATTTGAAATTGCGCATTATCTTCCCATGTAGAGAAGCAGCAGGACGCACGGGAGGACATGCGCCATGAGTTATGAAAAAACCGACGAGGCGGTCGCCAGTCTGACGCCTATTCAGTATCACATCACCCAGCAAGCCGGCACCGAGCGCCCGTTTACGGGAGAGTATAACAGCCACAAAGCGCCGGGGATTTACGTTGATGTTGTTTCCGGTGAGCCGCTTTTCGCCTCTGCCGACAAGTTTGAGTCTGGGTGCGGTTGGCCGTCGTTCACCAAGCCGATTGAACATGCGCATGTGACAGAGCACCGCGATGCGACGCTTGGGATGGTGCGCACAGAGGTGCGGTCCAAGCACGGGGACAGCCATTTGGGCCATGTCTTTCCGGATGGACCGTCTGATCGCGGCGGGCTACGCTATTGCATCAATTCTGCCGCGCTCCGCTTTGTGCACCGGGATGACATGGAGGCCGAGGGCTATGGCGCTTACGTGGATCAAGTGGAGGATGTGGCATGAGTGAAGATCGCGCTGTTTTGGCTGGTGGCTGTTTCTGGGGCATGGAAGAGCTGATGCGCAAACTGCCCGGGGTGACATCCACGCGGGTGGGCTACACCGGTGGGGATGTGCCCAATGCGACCTATCGCAATCACGGGACCCATGCCGAGGGGCTTGAGGTCATCTATGACCCTGAGGTGATTTCGTATCGTCAGCTGCTGGAGGTGTTTTTCCAGATCCACGATCCGACCACGCCAAACCGGCAGGGCAATGATCGGGGCATGTCGTACCGGTCTGCCATTTACTATGTCGATGAGGATCAAAAGGCGGTGGCCGAGGACACGATTGCGGATGTGAACGCGTCGGGTCTTTGGCCGGGCAAGGTGGTCACTGAGGTGGAGCCGGTGAGCGATTTCTGGGAAGCGGAGCCGGAGCATCAGGATTATCTGCAGCGGATCCCGAATGGATATACCTGCCATTTCTACCGGCCGAATTGGGTCCTGCCAAAGCGTGACGCGGCGGAGTGATTTAGAGACGCTCGGGTTTGGTGGCGGATGCCACTGGTGCACGGAGGCGGTGTTTGCGTCGCTCTCGGGTGTGGTGTCTGTAGAGCAGGGGTTTGCCTCTTCCGAGCCGCCCAATGACACGTGGTCGGAGGCGGTGCGGGTCGTGTTTGACCCGGGCGTGATCCCGGTTTGCGTGTTGGTTGAGGTGCATCTGCGGACCCATGCGAGCACCTCTGATCACAAGATGCGGGGCAAGTATCGCAGTGCGGTTTATTCGCTGTCGGACGGTCAGGCCGCAGGGGTGACGGCGATTTTGGACAATCTGCGGGCCGAGTTCGACGAGCCGTTGGTGACGCGAGCGTTGCCGATGACGGGGTTTCGCCTGTCTGATCCGCGGTTCCATCGGTATTTTGAGCGCAACGCGGGCGGGCCGTTTTGTACGCGGTATATAGACCCTAAACTGGCTTTTTTGCGCGAAACCTACGCTGACATCACTCTTTGACGAAGAGTTTGCGGGGCATGTCACACAGGGCCTCCGCCGCGCCTTCTTCGCGGATCAGGATGGTTTCCGTTGTCTCAAGGCCCCAAGTGTCCATCCAGAGCGCGGGCATGAAATGGAATGTCATGCCGGGTTCCAGTACCGTTTCATCCTCGCTGCGGATGGAGGCCGTGCGCTCGCCCCAGTCGGGGGGATAGCTGAGCCCGATGGAATAGCCGCACCGCCCTTCGCGGTGGATGCCGTGTTTGCGCAAGACACCCAAAAACGCGTTGGCGATGTCACAGGTGCGATTGCCGGCGCGCGCGGCGTTGAGACCGGCCTCGATCCCGTCTATCTGAGCCTCTTCTGCCCGGCGCACGGCGTCGGGGGGTGTCCCGAGATAGACCGTCCGGCACAGGGGCGCATGGTAGCGGCGGTAGACGCCGGACAGTTCAAAGAACGTGGCCTCGCCTGACTGCATTTCATTGCCGTTCCAGGTGAGATGCGCGGCGGTGGCATCCATGCCGGACGGGGTGAGCGGTACGATGGCGGGATAATCGCCCCAATCCTCGCCCACACCGGTGATGCCGGCATGCATGATTTCGGCCACCAGATCGTTTTTGCGCAGACCGGGGCGGGCGTGGTCGATGGCGGTTTGCACGACTTTCTCGGAAATGCGCGCGGCACGCCGGATGAAGGCAAGCTCCTCGTTGGATTTGATGATGCGCTGCCAGTTCACGAGCGCTGTTGCGTCGACCAGATCGGCCTTAGGCATTTCCCGGGTCACTACAGCGTGGGCCTTGGCCGAATAGTAGTAATTTTCCATCTCCACTCCGATCCGGGCCTGCGCGAGACCCAGATCGTGCAAACAGCCTGCAAGATGCTGCATCGCGTGGCGTTCGGTGGATTGTACGTATTCGTCGCCGTAGCCCAGAATATCATTGTCACCCATCCAGCAGGTGCGACGACCCCCCAGCATGTCCATGTGACGACCCCACCAGATTGGCGCGCCTTGCCGCCGCAGGATCACACCTTGGTGGACGTAAAAGGACCAGCCGTCATAGGCCGTGAGCCAGTTCTGGTTGGACGGGTCGGTTATGAAAATCGCATCGAGCCCCGCGTGTTCCATTGCGGCACGGGTTTTCGCGATGCGGCGGTCAAATTCGGGTTGTGAGAACGGCAGATCTTTGTCGGGCATTGTGGCCTCCTTGGCGCTGCTGAAACTCTGGCCGAAATCATGCCTGTCTGCCAAGCCTTGTTGCCGCGGCGATGGTTTTGGGTTGACCGTATGGTCAGTGTCTTTACGCTGCTGTCGTGACGTGCTGATATGATGGTTGCGACCGCGGTAAATGTCGTGAATAGGCGATAAAATGTCGCTTTGCGCTTCTTGTTTCAAATTGGTAGTGTCTTAATTCGCGCTGATCGTGGGCCAACCGCGACGGCTACTGACAGGGAGACGCCTTTGGCCGAATCGCAAAGCAGCGATGCGTTTGTCGCGTTTGAGCGCGTGCAAAAGAGCTACGACGGGGAAACCCTCGTCGTCAAAGACCTCAACCTTGCAATGCCCAAGGGCGAGTTTCTGACCATGCTTGGACCGTCCGGGTCGGGGAAAACCACCTGTTTGATGATGCTGGCCGGGTTTGAAACGGCCACCCACGGTAAGATCCTTCTCGATGGTGTATCGATCAACAATATCCCGCCGCATAAGCGCGGGATTGGCATGGTGTTTCAGAACTATGCCCTGTTCCCGCATATGACCATCGCCGAGAACCTGAGTTTTCCGCTGGAAGTGCGCAAGATTGGCAAATCCGATCGTGAGGCGAAGATCAAGCGCGCGCTCGACATGGTGGAAATGGGTGCCTTTGGCGGTCGCCGTCCGGCGCAATTGTCCGGCGGGCAGCAGCAGCGGGTTGCCTTGGCCCGAGCGTTGGTGTTTGAGCCGGAGCTTGTGCTGATGGATGAGCCGCTTGGCGCGCTTGATAAGCAGCTGCGCGAGAAAATGCAGTTCGAGATCACCAACCTGGCGCATTCGCTGGGCATCACCACCGTTTATGTGACCCATGATCAGACCGAGGCGCTGACCATGTCGGACCGTGTGGCGGTGTTCGACGATGGCCGCATTCAGCAGATCGCGCCGCCTGACGAGCTTTATGAAAGCCCGCAAAACAGCTTCGTGGCGCAGTTCATCGGTGAGAACAACACGCTGGGTGGCACGGTCAAAGAGATCAAGAACGATGTGGCGTTGGTTCAGTTGGACAATGGCGATCTGATTGATGCCAAGCCGGTGAATGTGACCCAGCCCGGTGAGCGGACGACGATTTCGATCCGGCCGGAGCGGGTGGAGGTGAACCGCGATCGCTTGGGCCCCGACGCCCACACGCTGAAGGCCGAAGTGGCCGAGTTCATCTATATGGGTGATGTGTTCCGCACGCGGCTGAAGGTGGCCGGCAGTGAGGATTTCATCATCAAGAGCCGAAATTCAGCCGATCAGCAGCGTCTGCAGCCCGGCGCGGTGGTTGAGATCGGCTGGCAGCCAGAGGATTGCCGCGCGCTTGATGCGGTGTAGGAGATCACCAGTTTTTCGGCTCTAACACGGGCCGCGAAAACCCTGAGGCCCTTTTGCTTTCGCCCGTGGCGGGGGGCCCACCACCAACGAACGGGATGACACTAGGGAGACTAAAATGAAAATGACCAAAACACTTCTGGCCTCGACCGCTGTTGCGGCGATTGCCGGTGGCGCGATGGCCCAGGAAATGACGATTGTGTCCTGGGGCGGTGCCTATTCCAAGAGCCAGCTGCGCGCCTATCATGAGCCCTATACGGCCAAGACCGGCGTCACGATCATCAACGATGACAGCTCTGCCGAAGCCGTGGCCAAGCTGCGCGCGATGAATGAAGCGGGCAACGTGACCTGGGACGTGGTTGATGTGGTTGCGGCGGATGCGATCCGTCTGTGCGACGAAGGTCTGGCGATGGAAATCGACCCTGACGTGCACCTGGCTGCCGCGCCCGATGGCACGCCGGCGTCCGAGGATTTTGGTGACCTTCTTGTAAGCCCGTGCTTTATCCCGCAGATCGTCTATTCGACGACATTCGGCTACCGCACCGACCTGGTGGGTGACACAGCGCCGACAGATGTTTGCGCCGTGTTCGATACCGAAACCTATCCTGGTAAGCGCAGCCTTGAGAAGCGCCCGATCAACAACATGGAATGGGCCCTGATCTGTGACGGCGTGGCCAAGGAAGATGTTTATGACGTGCTGGAGACCGAAGAAGGTCAGAACCAGGCGCTTGCCAAGCTGGACACTATTCGCGATGACGTGATCTGGTGGTCCGCCGGTGCGGACACGCCGCAGCTTTTGGCGGATGGTGAGGTCGTGATGGGGTCCACCTATAACGGTCGTCTGTTCTCTGTGATCGAAGAGCAGAACCAGCCGGTTGCCATGCTTTGGGACGCGCAGGTGTTTGACCTTGACGGTTGGATCATCCCAACCGGTCTGAGCGAAGAGCGCACCCAGCAGTCGCTGGACTACATCATGTTTGCGACAGACACTCAGCGTCTGGCGGATCAGGCGAAGTATATCTCTTACGGTCCGGCGCGTGCATCTTCTGCGCCGCTCGTGGGTCAGCACGCCGATCTGGGCATCGACATGGCACAGCACATGCCGACCGACCCGGAGAACGCAAAGAACACGTTCCTCTACAACTACGAGTTCTGGGCGGATTACCGTGATGACATCGACGCCAAATTCCAGGCGTGGCTGGCTCAATAAGCCGGTCTAGAGACTTGGGGAGGGGCGGTTTCGCCCTTCCCCGCACGCGTTTTTCGGTTTTGGGAACCGGGTTGAACGACAGTTTGGGGGCAGCCTAATGGCAGATGCAACACAGACAGCGCCGGGTCAGACGGGCCCCATGCTTTCGGCCGATGGCACGCCCTTGAAGCAAAGCCTTGCGCGGTCACTGCGGAACCAGAAACTGCGCGCTTTGGCGTTGATTGCCCCGCTTTTGCTGTTCGTGCTGATTTCTTTCGTGGTCCCGATTGGGCAGATGCTGTTCAAGTCTGTGGAAAATGACATTGTGGCCGCAACCCTTCCGCGCACGGTTGTGGCCTTGCAGGAGTGGGACGCCGCCAGTGGCGAGCTGCCCGACGAGCCGGTTTTTGCAGCCTTCATTGCTGATATGGTCGTGGCCGTAGAGGCCAAACAGCACACCCGACTTGGTACGCGGTTGAATTATGAAGAAACGGGGATGTCCTCGCTTTTCAGAAAGTCTGGCCGTCAGATCAGACGTATTGACCCCATTGAGGACGCGCCATTCAAGGAAAAGCTGATCGATGTGGATGAGGATTGGGGCAAGATTGAAACCTGGGCCACGATCAAAACGCATTCGGTGCGGATCACCAACGGCTATTTCCTCAACGCCGTGGACATGCAGCGCACGCCCGAGGGGGCGCAGGCACAGCCCGAAGATCGCCAGATCCTTGTGAAACTGTTCGTACGGACGTTGATGATGTCTTTGGCGATCACCGCGTCGTGCATTTTGCTGGGCTATCCCATCGCGTGGATTATCGCGAACAATCCGGCGCGGGTGGGCAACCTTTTGTTGATCCTCGTGCTGTTGCCATTCTGGACATCCCTGCTCGTGCGGACATCGGCGTGGATCGTGATGCTGCAACAACAAGGCGTGGTGAATGAGGTTCTGGTCTGGCTGAATGTGGTGGCCGACGATGCCCGTCTTGTCATGATCCGCAATGAGATCGGCACGATTGTGGCGATGACGCATATCCTGCTGCCGTTCATGATCTTGCCGATGTATTCGGTGATGCAGACGATCCAGCCCACATATCTGCGTGCGGCCAAATCACTTGGTGCGACGAACTGGACGGCGTTCTGGCGGGTTTACTTTCCGCAATCTGTGCCGGGCATCGGGGCGGGGTCGATCCTCGTGTTCATCCTTGCCATCGGGTATTACATCACGCCTGAGATCGTGGGCGGGACGAAGGGTGTGTTCATCTCCAACCGCATTGCCTTCCACATATCGAGTTCGCTCAACTGGGGTCTTGCGGCGGCCCTTGCGTCGATCCTGCTGGCGGCGGTGCTGATCCTGTATTGGGCCTACGACAAGATCGTGGGCATCGACAACGTGAAGCTGGGGTGAGCGAGATGGCGACGTTCAAACTCACCCATGTGGAACGCAAACCGATGTCGTTCACGATGCCCGTCATCGCAGTGGCCGGCGCCGTTGCGGGGTTTTTGGTGGGCACGGCCAGTGGCTCTGGCCTGTTGGGGTTTGTGATCGGGGCGGCGCTTTCGGCCGCATTGGCCTTTGCTTGTGTGACGTACCTCAATGACGGGATGGAGCGGATGGGCCGTTGGGGGCTCTTTGCCGCCATTGTGGCCATTGGCACCCTCATGGGGGGCGTGCTCGGTTTTGTGGTGAGCGTCTTATTCGGGGCGTTCTTTCAGTGGTTCATCTACTGGGTCGGCGAAGGGCGCTACAGGGCAAAGCTCGCGCCCTATCTCACGCCGGGTCAGGTGCTGTGGCACTTTTCGTTTCGGGTCATCTGCGGGGCGATTTTTGTCTTTTTGATCACGCCGATTTTGGTGGTGATGCCGCTGAGCTTTAACGCGCAGGATTTCTTTACCTTCACCGAAGGCATGTTGCGGTTCGACCCGGAGGCCTATTCGCTGAAGCATTACCGCGATTTCTTCACGAACAACGAGTGGCAGCGGTCGTTCAAGAAATCGCTCATCATTGCGCCGATTGCGACGTTCATTTCGGTGACGCTGGGCACGCTGGCGGCGATTGGCCTGAGCCAGAGCCATGTGCCTGGGCGGCGTGCGATCATGGCGATCCTGATCTCGCCGATGATTGTGCCGTTGATCATTTCTGCGACGGGGATGTTCTTTTTCTATTCGAAGATCGGCTTGTTTTTGGAAGGCACGATTGGTCTTGATAAGAACACCGTGGGTTACATCAAGGTGGTTCTGGCGCATGCCGTACTGGGCATTCCGTTTGTGATCATCACGGTGACGGCGACGCTTGTGGGCTTTGACCGGTCGCTGACGCGGGCGGCGGCCAATATGGGCGCGGGGCCGGTGACAACGTTTTTCCGGGTGCAGATGCCGCTGATCCTGCCGGGGGTGATCTCGGGCGGGTTGTTTGCCTTTATCACGTCATTTGACGAGGTGGTGGTGGTGCTCTTTGTCGGCTCGGCCAGTCAGAAAACGCTGCCGTGGCAGATGTTCACCGGGCTGCGCGAGCAGATCTCACCGACGATCCTCGCTGTGGCGACGATCCTGGTGGCGATGTCGATCCTGCTTTTGGTGACGGTTGAGCTGTTGCGCCGCCGGTCTGAGCGGTTGCGCGGGTTGAGCCCGGGTTAGGTCAGGCGGCGGATTTTGCAGCCGCCTCTGGCCGGACAAAAACCGGGGCCTCGGCAGAGGACAGGTCTTCGCGATAGGCATATCCGCCGGTGTCAAAATCGCGCAAGGATGCGGGATCGGTCAGTCGGTTCTGAAGGATGAACCGGGCCATCGCGCCGCGTGCCTGTTTGGCGTAAAAGCTGATCACCTTGGGGCCTGTGGGTTTGTCTTCCTTGAAGACCGGGGTGATGACCTTGAGGGTGAGCGCCGAGCGGTCCACCGCACCGAAATATTCCTGGCTGGCGCAGTTGATCAGGGTGTTGCTGTCCGTTTGAGCCGCGTCCGCGTTGATTTTCTTGGCGATCTTGTCGCCCCAGAAGTCATATAGGGTTTTTCCGCGCGCGGTTTTCAGGCGGCTGCCCATTTCAAGGCGGTAGGGTTCGATCGCATCCAGAGGCCGCAGCAGGCCGTAGAGGCCTGACAGGATGCGCAAACGATCCTGGGCAAAGGCCATCTCGTCGCTCTCTAGCGAGCGCGCCTCGAGCCCCACATAGGTGTCGCCTGCAAAGGCCAGAGCGGCGGCTTGGGTCTCTTGCGCGCCGAAATCGCGGAAGCGGTCCGCGTTGAGGCTGGCCAGATTTTCGCTGATGCCCATCAGCTTTTGCAGATCCTTGGAGGTGAGGCCGCGCGCGGCATCAATCAGATCGGTCGTGTCGGTGTCAAAGCGCGGTTTGGTGGTGTTCACCCCATCCACGGGCGACATATCCATTTTCTTGGCGGGCGATAGAACGATCAGCATGGGCGGGCCTCCTTTTGTCCTGATTTAGTCCGCTGTCTGCAGCACGTCCAGAAAGGCCGCGCCAAAACGGTCATTTCGCCGCTCGCCAAGCAGGCGGGCCATTTCAGCCGGGCCACGCGGGCGGGTTTGGGCCACGCGGGAAATCAGTGAGGCCGAACAGCTGAGCGGTTTTTCAAGGCCGTCCTGGCCGTGGTGCAGATCGGCCTGCACGGCCATCAGACGGTCATACACATCCCCTTCGGACCGACCGGCGAGTTTGCGGCGGGTTGGGTGCATGTCTTCGGCCTCGCCCGTGATCACCTCAAGGAAGGTGCGCCCGTATTGTTCGAGCTTTTTGGCGCCGATGCCGTTGATCGCTGCCATCTGATCGAGGGTCGCAGGGCGCGCTTGGGCCATTTCAATGAGCGTGCGG
>JBCBWJ010000063.1:0-9524 GCA_039817165.1 Pseudomonadota bacterium
TCAAATGCGCGGGTGATCCAAACCGTGGATGAAATCCTGCAGGCAACGACAAACCTGATCTAAAGAGCAATTCTTGCCGCCTAAATTTGTGGTGCGCCCGCGTCCAAACCGGGCTGGCGCGCCACGCCCCCAGGGTTGGTCAAATCCCAATCCTTTGCTCTGCGAGGTTTAAGACGTGCGACCCAAGAGTTCTGCGAAAGGTGACGGACAAGCATGAGTATTTCATCGGCCATTTCCAGCGCGATAAGCGGGTTGAACGCCAGTTCGCGGCAGGTCCAGGCGATTTCCAACAACCTCGCCAACGCTTTGACCCCCGGCTACGGTGTACGCGAGGTAGAACTGACATCACTCGCGGCTGGAAACGGGGGAGTCCGGGTCACCGCCGTGACGCGCGAAGTGGATCAGGGCGTTCTTAACGATCGTCGCCGGGCCGACAGCGCCGTTGCCGCCAACACGACCCTTGCTGCGTTCTTTGGTGAAATGGAGTTCACACTTGGCACGCCAGAGGATGCACGATCCCTTACAGCACAGCTGGCAGAGTTGGAGGCCAGCCTTGTCAGTGCGTCCACCCGTCCCGAAGAAGAAACACGCTTGCAATCGGCCGTCTTGCGGGCGGGCGATGTGGTTCAAACCCTCAATGCGGCCTCGGATCGGGTTCAGGTTCTGCGCTCTGACGCGGAAACGCGGATCCAGCAAGATGTGACCAATGCCAATGAATATTTGCGCCAGTTGAACGAGCTCAACCAACGGATCGTCGATTCCCGCAACCGCGGCACCCCGGCGGCAGGGTTTGAGGACCAACGCAGCGTGGTTCTGGACCAGCTGGCCGAAATTGTGCCGCTGCGCGTGTTTGAACGCAGCAGCGGGGCGATTGCCATCTACACACCCAACGGGGCCGGCCTTCTGGATGGGCGACCTGCCGAGTTGAGCTTCGACCCGGCCAGTGTGATCGCACCTCATATGACGCTAGACAATGGGCTTTTGTCGGGGCTTGAGATCAATGGCATTCCCGTGTCCAGTTCCGGCGATCTGAGCCCCATCGCGGGTGGGCGACTGGCCGCCAATTTTGAGGTGCGCGACGGCTTGGCCGTGGACACACAAGCCCAGCTCGACGCGATCGCCCGAAGTCTCGTGGAACGGTTCCAAGACCCAGGCGTAGATCCGACGCGCGCGGCAGGCGACCCGGGGCTGTTCACCGATGATGGTGTAACTTTTGATCCGATGAATGAGGTCGGCATCGCCGGGCGCATCAGCCTTTCCGATGCGGTGCGACCCGAAACCGGTGGCGCGTATTACCGCTTGCGCGACGGGTTATCCGCTGCGGCACCGGGATCGCCGGGGGATGCCACGCTGCTCAATGCGTTGAGTGATGCGTTGAACGAGCCGGGTGCCTTGGCCTCCGGTAATCTGGGCGGCACGGCGCGAGATATGACGGGGCATGTTGCGTCCATGCTGGGCTATTTCGGCCAGCAACGTCTGAGTCTTGACCAAACCGTGGCCTTTGCCCGCACTAACCAATCGAGCTTGATCGAGACAGAACTGAGCTTTGGCGTGAATTCCGACGAAGAACTGCAACGCTTGCTTTTGGTGGAGCAAGCCTATGCTGCCAATGCAAGGCTCATTCAAACCGCGGGCGAAATGCTCGACGAGATATTGAGGATTTAACCCATGGATGGTTTTGGCGTTTCCGATCTGTCGCGCGGCTATGGCCTGCGGGCGATTAACCTGGATCTTAACCGGGCCCTTGTTCAGTTGAGCGAGGAAGTTGTCACCGGCCGGGCCTCAGACACGACTCTGCGCCTAAATGCGCAGTTTTCTTTTCTAACTCAAATTGAAACTGATCTGGTGCAGACCCAGGCCCGCGCAGAGGCGTTGACCGAAGTGGCGATCACAGCGCAGGCGCAGCAAACAGCGCTTGGCCGGGTGGTCGACAACGCCAATGACATGTTCAACACACTGGCCGTCGCGCAAAATGACGCGGGTGCGCTAACGGCCTCTTCCTTGGCCGAACAGGCGCGAGGAATTCTCGATACAATGATGGCAGCGCTCAACAGCAATCAAGGCGGGCGCTATGCGTTTTCGGGAGTGGAGGTTGACACACCGCCCTTGGTCTCCAGTGCGGACCTGCTGTCTGATCTGACGACAGCGATCTCCAGTGCAACTACAGAGATCGAACTTCGCATGCTTGTGGATGACTTTTTCGACCAACCCACGGGCGGGTTTGCATCGGGTACCTACCAAGGTGCAACGCAAAATCTGAGCCCAATCAACCTTGGCAACGGCGAGACCGTCACCCTAACACTGCGCGCCGATGACCCCGCCCTTCGTGAGATGCTGAAAGCCGTAGCCATCATGGCCGTGGCGGATGAGCCATCCTTGTCAATTCCAGACGCCTTGCGCCGGCCGCTGATCATGAACCAAACTGACGCAGTACTGAATGCTCGCAGTGAGGTAATCGAATTACGTGCGCAGCTCGGCTTTTCCGAAGAGCGTTTGGACCGTTCTACCACGCGACTGGAAACCGAACAGACCACCTTGGAACTGGCGCGCAGTGACCTGATTGATGTCGATGCGTTTGAAGCCGCCACGGCGCTGGAAGCCGTAAGGCAACAACTAGAAACCTTGTTTTCCGTAACTGCGCGGACGCAAAATCTTAATCTGGTGAATTTCCTATGACGAAGTTTTTTCTGACTTTGGCCACTGCCCTGACGGTGATGTTTTCGGGGTTTCCTCAAGGGGCTTTGGCCGATGTATCTTCATCCATAGGGACCATCCGGATCAAGGACCTGGTGGAATTTGATGGTGTGCGGGGCAACGACCTTGTGGGGTACGGTCTTGTGGTTGGCCTCAACGGAACCGGCGACGGGCTGCGCAATGCACCATTCACAGAGGAAATTCTGACCAATATTCTCGAAAGGCTCGGCGTCAACGTAACGGGTGAACAGTTCCGCCCGAAGAACGTGGCCGCGGTGTTTGTGACTGCCTCCATGCCGCCCTTTGCACGGGCGGGATCCCAGATAGATGTCACCATATCCGCGATTGGCGATGCGAATTCTTTGCTTGGTGGCACTTTGATCATGACACCGCTCAACGCCGCGGATGGCAACATCTATGCGGTGGCACAAGGTACGATCATCGCGGGCGGCGCCGCGGCAGAAGGGGACGCCGCGCGAGTGGTAGAAGGGGTGCCCACATCTGGTACGATCCCGGCCGGCGCGCGGATCGAACGAGAAATAGAATTCGAGCTGGCCTCACTCAGCACGATGCGGTTGGCTCTGCGGGAACCAGATTTCACCACGGCGGGCAGGATTGAAACGGCAATCAATGCGGCCTTTGGCGGGCGAACGGCGCTGATGCTGGACAGCGGGACGGTACAAGTTAATGTGCATGCGACTCAGGCGCGCTCAACTGCGCATGCAATCCGCAACATCGAAAACCTGATGGTCCGACCCGAACGTAAGGCGCGAGTGGTTGTTGATCAAAGGTCGGGTACAATCGTGATGGGTGAGGATGTGCGCATCTCCCGAGTGGCCGTCAGCCAGGGCAATCTAACCTTGCGCGTCGATGAGTTCCCTTTGGTGGCTCAGCCCAATCCGTTTGCCAATGGACAGACTGTGATCGTGCCGCGCACCCAGGCGCAGCTACAAGAGGATGAGGGTACAGGGCTCGCAGAGGTACCGCCGGGCACATCTCTGTCAGAGGTGATCGCGGGGCTGAACGCGCTTGGTGTTGCGCCGCGTGATATGATCGACATCCTGAAGAGCATCAAGGCGGCCGGCGCGTTGCATGCGGAGTTCGTGGTACGTTGAGGGTTGCTGCGCGAGTAAGCGGTGCTGCGTCAGAAGTATCCGCGCACGAGGCTTGTGGCGATGAGCGTCCATCCGTCGGCGATGACAAAAAAGGCCAGCTTGAAGGGCAGCGACACGATAACCGGCGGCACCATCATCATGCCCATGGACATCAAAACGGCTGCAACCACCAGATCGATGATGAGAAACGGAAGAAAGACCAAAAAGCCGATCTCGAAGGCCCGGGCGATTTCAGACAGCAAGAAACTAGGCACCAGAACCGACAGTGGCGCATCCGGTCCGAGGTCGAAACTGGCCCCATCGGGGCGCAAAGCGGATAGGGCGAAAAATGTATCGGCATCTAGGCGCGCAGCCATGAATTCGCGAAATGGCTGCAGCGTTCGTGGCACCGCGGTTTCCAGGTCAATAGTTTCATTGAGCAGTGGCGCGATGCCCGATTGCCAGGCGCTGGTAAAGGTAGGTTCCATTACGAAATACGTGAGAAAGAGCGCGAGACTGACTAACAACATGTTGGGCGGCGATTGTTGCAGCCCGATCCCTTGGCGTAAAATGGCCAAAACGGTCACGATGAAAGGAAAGCTGGTGGCGACAACAGCAATGCCAGGCGCAATAGACAGCACGGTAACCAACAGCAAGAGCTGAATGCTGCGTGCCGTGAGCGAGCCATCTTCACCTAGGTTGATTGAAACATCCTGCGCCGTTGCTGGCGACGTCAAAATGAGTGTGGTGATGGTCAGCAAAACAGGTATGCAAAGGCTGGTCAAAACCGCCTGCAGGCCGGACTTGAGGTGGCCTGCCGAACCTACTTCACGCTCGCATGTCGCAGGAGCATTCCAGCCAAACGCGACCCGATGCATGGCACCATAGACTCGCAACGCAAGCGATCTTTTGGGTGAGAAACGTGTCATTGAATCGTCTCGTCTTGGGTCATTCCAGCCCATCTTGCATCTGCGCCACTTCCGTCAGGCGTACGGCTAGTTGACCCTGCGATTCACCCTCAAGCTCTTCCAATTGACCGCGTGCGATAAGACGCTCGCCAACGTATAGTTCCACGGCGTCATCCACCCGTTTGTCCAGCGGCAGCACTGAGTGCTTCTTCAGCGCAAGCAGATCGCGGATCAACGGGCGAGCCCGGCCCACGGAAATGGTGATTTCGATGGGGACAGCCGAGAATGGACTCTTCATGTCAGGCATCGGGTTGTCATCGTCATCAAGACTTGTCATCAGGCAGTCCCCTTGGTTTTTTCCGTTTGTGGCGCGTTCTCGGCGCTCATCTCCGCGGCACTCATTTCAAAGAACCCGTGCACCGCATTTTGAATCGCTTCTATCAATGCTGTCGTGTCGAGTTCTTCTTCGTGATCAGTGCCAAAGTTGAGGTGAACCTGTCCGCTGGCCAAAGTATCGTCACTTCGGAGCTCAACATCCAAGCCGTCATCGAGGCCGTCGACCATGGGTTGCAGAAATTCCAATCCGGAGGGCGATGTGGAAAGAACCAAAGCCCTGCGCGGACTTTTGGACATCTGTTTCTCGATGAGCGCGACAAGGCGCGGCGTCAGCGTGTCTTGGGCCATGACGGGAAGAACCACATCGACGATCTGAGTCAGCAAAGGTTGGACGTCACGCAAAAGACCCGCATAGGCTTCTTGATAGGTCATTGAGAGGTCGCGCATATTCTGGGCAAAATCAGCCGAAATCTGATTGCCAGCCTCAGTGTTGGCCGAGGCGCTGTCATCCCAACCAGCCTGATACCCTGTCTCATATGAGGCTAGCTTTTGATCCTCAAGCAATGATGTTTCCTGCGCCAACCCAGGGCTGGCTATCGCGCCCATGCCGAAATCCGGCAGAATACGGGACAAGGCCACTATGCTTTCTCCTCTTCGCCCTCAAGCCAAGTGCGCAGAATTTCAACGGTTTCCTCACGCCGTTCATCAATCAGCCCACGCAAACGGTCGACCGGGTCAGACCCGCCACCGGCCATCCCAAGAACAGGCAGTTCGCCGCCCAAAGCATCTTGTAACGAGATCTCTGGCAAGCCGCCGTCTCCGCCGGCGCTAGACACCAAGGTCAGATCTCCGACGCCACCGCTCGAGTCAACGGGATCAATCTCTCCTGTGAGAGCGCCATTGCCATCCGTTTCCGCCAGCGTCGCAGCTGCTGCAGATGTGGCGGTTTTCGACACAGGTGCGCCTCGCCCGGTTGTGTCCAGCGGAGCGGCCAATTGCGGCAGGTCCGAACCGCCGCGCGCTATAATGGGGCGCAGAACGAAAAGGCCGAGTATTAGTGCTACGATACCCAAGATCGCCGCTTGAATTAGGGACATGACGTCAAGACCTAGCGACGAGAAAACAGAGCTCTCTGCCTCGGTGCCCACTGGGACTTGCGCTTCAAATTCAAGCGTTTTGATGGTGAGCATGTCACCGCGCGCCTCATCATATCCAACGGCAGATTCCACCAGATCACGCAGATCACCCAATTCTTCTTCTGTGCGAGCTTCATATGCAGTGGCTCCATTGGCGTCAGTGCCAAAACTGCCATTGACCAAAACCGCCACGCTCAGTCGTTTGATCGCGCCGGGTGCCAAGGTGATCTCCCGCTCGGTCTCGGATATTTCGTAGTTCACCCGCTCCCGCGTTTCGCTGTTTTGGCTCGAAGAACTATCACCGCCTGCTTCCCCATCCGGCAAATTGGATGCGACAGTTACATCACCACCCATATCCGATGACGTACCGGAGCGTTCTTCGGTGTCAGTGCTGATGACTGTACGGCTTTCGGGGTCAATCACACGTTCGCGCAAAAGCTCGGACCGGGTGACGGTTTCCACAGTCACCTCGACAACCGCGTTGCCTGGCCCCACGCGCGCCTCAAGCAGGCGTGTCACTTTCTGGCGCAGCATGTCAGCACGCTCATCAGTGGTATTCGCCGGTGCCTCTTCACCGGCGGAAATCAACTCACCATTGCCGTTGATGATAGAGACATCCTCTGGTGATAAGCCTGTCACAGCGGAGGCCACGAGGAATTGCAGAGCGCGCGCCTGCGCCGGGGTCAACCCGCCGGGTCCAGTAGTCAAAGAAACTGAAGCAGATCCAGTTACATTGCGCTGAAACGGATTGTTGTCGGAGTTTGCAATGTGCACGCGGGCCCCTGAAATGGAAGGGTGAGACACTATGGTGCGCGCAAGTTCACCCTCTTTGGCGCGCCAATAGGCGGCGTTGAACATCTGCGAGGTGGTGCCAAAACCCGACAAGCTATCAAGGAGTTCGTACCCGCGGGCCGAATTGGCAGGCAGCCCCTCACCCGCAAGCGTCATGCGCAGTTCATCGCGCCGGGCAGCATCCACCATGATGGCCCCACCGCGCACGTCATAGGCAACGCCGCGTTGCTCCAACGCGGTCACAACTTCGCCCGCTGCGCCGCTTTCGAGACCAGAGTAGAGAAGGGACATGCTGGGCGCGGATGCCACGCGCGCCAGTCCAAACACAGCCGCAAACATGGCCACACTTGCCAACACCACAATGATCCGTCGCCGGGCGTCTAGCGCATTCCACAGGTTTATCAGCTGCTGCAATTCTTTGCCTCCACGACTGCGGGCTTCTCACCGCACGTTCATTCGTGTTTCGCTCATCAGGCTTAACAATCGGTTAGTTCCTGCCGGGTATTGTTCACCAAGATCGGATTACAGGACTTTTTATGGCTAACACTGCTGACACTGATGAGATCACTGAGAAAAAACGCTCCAAACTACCGCTTCTGATTGGGCTCGTGCTCGCTCTAGCGGGCGGGGGCGGGGGATTTTTTGTGATGTATTCGGGCATGCTGGGAGGCTCGGACACAGCCGAGATTGCTCCCGAAATAGACGCAGACCCCGATTTACCGATGGCAGAAACCGGCGGTGATGTGGCTTTTGTGGCCATCGATCCACTGGTCATTACACTCGATCAAGGCTCGGGCACGCATCTGCGTTTCCGCGCCAGTCTCGAGGTTGATGCAAGCGCTGAACAAGACGTTACGCGCCTTTTGCCGCGGGTCGTGGATGTGCTCAACAGTTATCTGCGCGCAGTCGAAGTGGCCGATCTTCAAGACCGCTCTGCACTGACGCGGATTCGCGCACAAATGCTGCGCCGGGTGCAGGTGGTGGCGGGCGGCGGACAGGTCAAAGACTTGCTGATCATGGAATTTGTGCTGAACTGAGGACCTAAAATGGATCTTATTGCTGACATTCTTCTGGCCGCGGGCGCGTTTGGCGCGGGGTTTTACTGTTTCATTCTTTCTCGCCGGTTGAACCGGTTCAACGATCTTGAAAAGGGTGTAGGTGGCGCCGTCGCGGTGTTGTCTGCGCAAGTGGATGACCTGACCAAGACGCTCCATCAGGCGCAAGATACTGCAAATCTGTCGACTATGTCGCTCGACGGACTGACCGAGCGGGCAGAGGCGGTGGCGAAGCGACTGGAGCTGCTGGTCGCATCCATGCACGACTTGCCTGAAGCGGCGGCCCCATCTCGACCTATGCAAGAGGACACCCCTCTGGGTCCCATCTTCAAGCGTCGGGCGGAAGGAGCATAAGGATGGCCTTGTTTCGATTGCGAAAGCCAAAGCGCGCAAGCCGCAGAGTGCTCGGCATTATCGCGGCACTGTTGATCACGTCAGCACTGGTGCGCGTGGGCATAGGTGCTGGTCAAGCCTTTGCGAGGGCGACGGACGATCCTTTGCCCGGAATGGAAGAAAACAACACC
This sequence comes from Pseudomonadota bacterium, assembly GCA_039817165.1. GTDB lineage: Bacteria > Pseudomonadota > Alphaproteobacteria > Rhodobacterales > Rhodobacteraceae > Roseovarius. The sequence goes on from JBCBWJ010000063.1 coordinate 8,540, forward strand.
AATGAGAGTTCGAACGTTCCCGCGATGGCCACGATGGCCCAAAACTTCCCTAGCGAAATGAGCACGACCGAGATATCCGACATGGTCACGGCTTTTCAGGCGCGGGAAGCCAGGTTGGTGGCACGTGAGGCCGCATTGGAAGACCGCCTCACAGCGCTTCGCATCGCTGATCAGCAAATCAGCGAAAAGCTTGCCAAGCTTGAAGCCGCAGAGACGCAACTGCGCGAGACGATTGCGCTGGCAGAGGATGCCTCAAAGGACGATCTTGATCGCTTGACGCTGGTTTATGAAAACATGAAACCGAAACAGGCTGCGGCCCTGTTCGAGGAAATGGACCCGAACTTTGCTGCCGGTTTTCTTGCCCGAATGCGACCCGAATCAGCGGCCGAAATCATGGCTGGCCTCACTCCGGAAGCAGCCCACCTCTTCAGTGTGGTTCTGGCAGGACGAAACGCAAATGTCCCTCAACAGTAGATACCGGTGTCGCAAGGCAAAACACCTGAGTTTGTACATAAATGGCTGAAGTTCACTCCCACTTCCGAGGCTGCCGATCAGGGTTTCTTAACGGACGCCAGCGATACTGACTTCAAAGAGGAAGGCTGTCACCTAGATGCTGGGTTTTGTTGGAATTGCGGTCGTTTTTGTCATGGTTTTTGGCGGCTACATGCTGGCTGGCGGCAAGTTTGGCATAATCATGAAGGCCCTTCCGTTCGAAATGATGATGATCATGGGCGCAGCTGTCGGCGCGTTTCTCATCGCCAACTCGATGAGCGGCGTCAAACAGGTGCTCAGGGACGTTGGCAAAGTGTTCAAGGGCCCACAGTGGAAGCCTGAAGACTACCGCGACCTGTTATGCCTACTGTTCGAGCTTATCCGGCTCGCGCGGCAGAACCCTGTCGCCATTGAAGAACACATCGAAGATCCTGAAAATTCGAACATCTTTTCGCGCTATCCCAAGATCCTGAAGGATCATGAAGCGATCGAC
>JBCBWJ010000064.1:0-9493 GCA_039817165.1 Pseudomonadota bacterium
CGCGCCGGGATCCCGGCGCGCATCATCAAGGACGCGGCCACATTGACCGACTGGATCGCCCGCTATCAGGGAGAGGCCGGTGTCGATCAGGCGCTTTTGCTGGCCGGTGGCGTGGAAAAACCCCATGGTGATTTCGACAGCTCGATGCAGCTGATGGAAAGCGGTGCGTTCGATCGCGCGGGCTTCAAGCGGTTGCACGTGGCGGGCCACCCCGAGGGCAACAAGGACATTGACCCTGATGGCTCCTCGAAGAACGTGGATGAGGCGCTCCAGTGGAAACAGAAGTTTTCCGAGCGGACCGATGCGCAGATGGCCCTTGCCACGCAATTTGCCTTTGAGGCGGGCCCGATCATCGAATGGGCCGACAGTCTGAAGGCTGCGGGCATCGATATCCCGGTGCATATCGGCATCGCGGGGCCGGCCAAGCTGCAGACGCTGATCAAGTTCGCCATCGCCTGCGGTGTGGGCCCGTCGCTCAAGGTGCTGCAGAAGCGCGCGATGGATGTGACCAAGCTGCTGCTGCCCTATGAACCAACAGAGGTGCTTTCCGAGCTGGCCACCCACAAGGCCGCCAATCCGGATTTCAACATTGAGTCTGTGCATTTCTTCCCGCTGGGCGGGATCAAGACCAACGCCACATGGGCCATCGAAAACGGCGGCCAATCCACACAACCGGCCAACGCAGCCTGAGGCTGTTTTAAGGACACCATTGATGACCCGTACCATTGTCGAATCCAAAACCAAGACCGCGATCATCGGCTTTGATCAACCGTTTTGCGTGATTGGAGAACGGATCAATCCCACCGGGCGCCGCATTCTCAACGAACAGCTGGAGCAGGGCAATTTCGAGATGGTGAAATCCGACGCCCTCGCCCAGGTGGCGGCCGGGGCGACGATGCTCGACATCAATTCGGGCGCGGTGTTCAAGAACAAGATGTCCGAAGACGTGCGCTATGCCGACAACAACTTTGTCGAGCCGCCCTTGATGAAAGAGCTGGTGAGCTTGGTGCAAACCGTCGTTGACGTGCCGCTGTGCATCGACAGCTCCGTGCCGGGCGCGCTGCAGGCAGGTCTTGAGGCCTGCGAAGGTCGCCCGCTGGTGAACTCCGTCACGGGGGAGGAAGAAAAGCTTGAGCAGGTGCTGCCGCTCTGCGCCAAGTACAATGTGCCGGTGGTGGCGATTTCCAATGATGAAACCGGCATTTCAGAGGACCCGGACGTGCGCTTTGCCGTGGCCAAGATGATTGTAGAGCGGGCCGCCGATCACGGCATTCCGGCCCATGACATCGTGGTCGATCCGCTGGTTATGCCCATTGGTGCGATGGCCACAGCCGGTCAGCAGGTCTTTACCCTGGTGCGCAAGCTGCGCGAAGAGTTGGGCGTGAACACGACCTGTGGGGCGTCCAACATTTCCTTTGGCTTGCCCAACCGTCACGGCATCAACAATGCGTTCCTGCCGATGGCCATGGGCGCGGGCATGACGTCGGCGATCATGAACCCGGTCGCGCTGCCGGTGAAACAGGCCGACAAGGATGCCAAGCGGGCGGAGCTTGAGGCCGCCGGTGTGATCCTGCCGGAGGGGATGGATGACGAAACGTTTTGTCAGCTCTTCGGTCTCGGCTCCACCATGCAGCGGGCGGGCAAGGAAATGGAAGCCATCCGCGCGGCCAACTTCCTGACCAACAATGACCCCCATGGCGGCGACTGGATCAAGTTCAACAAGGCCCCGCCCAAGCCCGGCGAAGAGGCTACTGGCCGGGGTGGGCGGGCCGGCAGCCGCCGACGCAGGCGCGCGTAACAGACCGACCTACGACACATAGACCCCCGCCCGAAATGCGGGGGTTTTTTTTGGGCTGAGTGCAATATACCGAGCGGGCGTGTCGCGAGGTCAGCTCACCGAGGCGCGTCATCCTCGCTGAGGGCCGGCTTTGAGCCGCAACACGAACATCCCGCGCTCTGGGCTTTGATGTGTGCCTTGGTGTGGCCTTTGGTGTTCGGCACCGGGTCGTAGCCCTGCCCGCCCCAAGGATTGCAGCGCCCGATGCGGCGCAGGGCCAGCCAGCCGCCTTTGATCCCGCCATGTTTTTCAAGCGCCTCGAGCGCGTAGGCGCTGCAGGTCGGTTGATAGCGGCAATAGTGACCGACCCAAGGGCTGCCGATGAGCCGGTAGGCTTTGACGGGCCAGGACAGGAGGCGTGCGAGCAGGGTCATGACGCGCCATGTAGCTTGCGCAGGGCGGTTGCCAAATGTTGGGTCAGCTCTTCGAAGGGGCGCTCTGCTGTGGCGCCTGCCCGCCCGATCAGCGCATAGTCCCACCCCGGTCGCGCCTGTGCGTTCAGCACCTGTTGTGCAGCGGCGCGCAGGCGGCGTTTGGCGCGGTTGCGCGCCACGGCGTTGCCGAGTTTCTTGGAACAGGTGTAGCCCACACGCACATCCGGGGTGCCATCGCGGCGGTCGCGCGCCTGCACCACCATAGTGGGCATGGCCTGCCGCTTTGCGCGATTGAGCGCCAGAAATTCGCCGCGTTTTTTCAAGGTGGAAACGCAAAGCACCGCCTGAGGGGCGTTCTCCGTTGTATCGACGGAGGCCTCAGACGGTGTCATGTGGTGTACCCTTGGCAGTGCTCGGCGTTACGCGCTGAGCGACTTGCGACCACGGGCGCGGCGCGCGTTCAGGATCTTGCGGCCTGCTTTGGTGGCCATGCGCGCGCGAAACCCGTGACGGCGCTTGCGCACCAGGTTTGAGGGTTGGAATGTGCGTTTCATAGGTCCGCTCTTTCATCTGTCGGCCTAGGCGGGATTCTTCATCCCAAGGCCGGAAATCACTGTGAAACCCGGTCTATAGAGAGCCATTTCGACCAAGTCAAACCTCCAGAGGCGGCTTTTGCAACAAATCGCGGGGTTTGGGCGTTGTTCATGTTACAAAACCACCGGATTACTGCAAATGACCCTAAGACATGTTCACCCGGGATCACCCACGCGTGAGGCGACTGGCGCAAGCTCCCTTTTCCACGCATGTAAGGCTGAGGACACGATGACCCCAAAACCGGAGCATGACATGGACGACGCGAGACACCACCCCAAACAAGGGATCCTGCGCCATGCGCCTCTGGTCCTCATCCTGCTTGTGGCCGTGATCGGGTTTTTCACCCTACGCGATTACCTGAGCTTTGATACGCTGCGAGAAAACCGCGAGGCGCTTTTGGCGTTTCGGGACAACAACTTCCTAGGCCTCGCCGCCGCCTTTATCGGGATCTATATTGTCATTGTGGCGTTTTCCTTGCCGGGGGCTGCCGTGGCTTCTGTTACGGGCGGGTTTCTTTTCGGACTCGCGCTCGGAACGACGTTCAATGTGATGGCCGCCTCGATCGGGGCGTCGATGATCTTTCTCGCGGCGCGGTATGGCCTGGGTCGGACGCTAGCGGCGAAGATGGACGCCTCTGAAGGCAACCTGAAGCGGCTCAAAGAGGGCTTGCGCGAAAACGAGATCAGCGTCCTTTTTCTGTTGCGTCTCGTGCCAGCGGTGCCGTTCTTTGTAGCCAATTTGCTGCCCGCGCTGGTGGGGGTGAAATTCATCAACTTTGCCGTCACCACGGTGCTTGGCATCATCCCCGGGGCGCTTGTTTTCACCTGGATCGGTGTGGGTCTGGGCGAGGTCTTTGACCGCGGCGAAAGCCCCAACCTGTCGATCCTGTGGGAGCCGCAAGTGATTGGCCCGATCCTCGGGCTTTGTGTTCTGGCCGCCCTTCCCATCGTCATCAAAGCCATGCGTGGCAAAAAGGACATCTGACCCATGGAACGTATCAAGACCGATCTGCTGGTCATCGGGGCCGGCTCTGGCGGGCTGTCGGTGGCGGCGGGCGCTGTGCAGATGGGGGCTTCGGTGGTCCTGCTGGAAGGGCACAAGATGGGGGGCGATTGCCTGAACTATGGCTGTGTTCCCTCCAAGGCGCTGATTGCGGCCGGGAAAGCGGCCTATGGACAGGCCCATGCGGCAGAGTACGGCGTTGCGGATCAGACCCCCAAGGTGGATTACGCCGCCGCCAAGGACCATGTGGCCGATGTCATCGCCACCATCGCGCCACATGACAGTGTGGAGCGGTTCGAAGGCTTGGGCGTGCGCGTCATCACGGAATTTGGACGTTTCCTGTCGCCCACGGAGGTGCAGGCGGGCGATCATGTGATCACCGCACGACGGGTTGTGATTGCCACCGGGTCATCGCCGCTTGTGCCGCCGATCCCGGGCTTGGACAAGGTGCCCTATGACACCAATGAGACGCTCTTTGATCTGCGCGAGCGGCCAGAGCATCTTCTGATCATCGGGGGTGGCCCCATCGGCATGGAAATGGCGCAGGCGCATATCCGGCTTGGATCAAGGGTAACGGTCATTGAAGGGGCCAAAGCGCTTGGCAATGACGATCCGGAAATGGCCGAGGTTGTACTCAGCAAGCTGCGCGCAGAAGGCGTTGAGATCGCCGAAGAGGCGCTGGCCAAAAAGATCAGTGGCGCGGCGGGTGATATCACGGTTGCCACGCAGGATGGGCGGCGCTTTAGCGGGACGCATCTTTTGATGGCCGTGGGGCGCAAATCGAACATCGAGACGCTCGACCTCGACAAAGCCGGCATCAAAACCCACAAACGTGGGATCGAGGTAGATGCCAGCCTCAAGACCACCAACAAACGGGTTTATGCGATTGGCGATGTGGCGGGTGGGCTGCAGTTTACCCACGTGGCGGGCTATCATGCAGGCATCATCATTCGGTCTGCGCTTTTTGGCCTACCGGCCAAGCAGCGCACCGACCACATCCCGTGGGCCACTTACACGGACCCGGAGCTTGCACAAGTGGGCCTGACGGAGGCTGAGGCGCGCAAGGCGCATGGGGCCAATTTGGAAGTTGTAAGGTTCGAGTTCAGTGGCAATGACCGCGCAATAGCCGAGCGTAAGACAGACGGTCTGATCAAGATCATGGTGGTCAAGAGCCGCCCGGTGGGCGCCTCGATCGCCGGGCCGCAAGCGGGCGAATTGATCGGCGTCTGGGCGCTGGCGCTCGCCAACAAAATGAAGATGAGCAAGATCGCCAACATGGTCGCGCCCTACCCCACTTTGGGCGAGGTCAACAAACGCGTCGCTGGGGCCTATTTCTCGCCTCGGTTGTTTGATAATCCTAGGGTCAAGACCATCGTGGGACTGGTCCAACGCTGGCTTCCATAACCGATTGCTAAAATGAAGTTTCTACGCACACTTTCTGGTCGATTTCTGGTGCTCACAGCGATCTTCGTGATGATCGCGGAAATCCTGATTTTTGTCCCGTCCGTGGCACGCTTTCGCGAAGAGTTCCTGAACATGAAGCTGGAACGCTCGCAGATCGCGTCTTTGGCGCTTTTGGCCAGCGATGATATAAGCGATGAATTGCGCGAAGAGCTGTTAATAAACGCGGGCGTGTTCAATGTGGTGCTGCGGCGTGATGAGGCGCGGCAGTTGATGTTGTCGGCGCCCATGCCCGCGCCCATTGCCACGACCTTTGATCTGCGCGATCCGCCCGCGACCATTTTGATACGCGACGCGCTCTCGCGGCTGACCAATCCGGAACCAGAGGTCATCCGCGTGATCGGACAACCCGGGCAGATGGGCGGGCTGTTGATAGAGATCACGCTTGAGACCACAGAGCTGCGCGCGGCGATGCTCGATTACGGCGTGCGCATTCTGATCCTGTCGGCGGTGATTTCGATTGTCACGGCAGGGCTTTTGTTCATCGCGGTGCGCGCGCTTTTGGTCAAACCCATCAAACATGTGGTGGGCACGATGGCCGCTTATGCCGATGCGCCGGAGGATGCGCGGTTTTTGATTGCGCCCTCTGCTGGGGTGACGGAACTGCGAGAGGCCGAAGAGGCGCTTTTGTCGATGCAAACGCAGCTTACAGGCGCGATGAAGCAGCGCGAGAGGCTTGCGCAATTGGGCGGCGCCGTGGCCAAGGTGAGCCAAGATCTGCGCAACATTCTGACCTCGGCGCAGCTCTTCACCGACCGCATCGAGATGAGCGAAGACCCGCAGGTCAAACGCATGGCGCCCAAGCTGGTGAACTCCATCACCCGCGCGGTGCATCTTTGTGAGAGCACACTGGCCTTTGGCAAGGCCGAAGAGCCAGCCCCGCGTCTGTCCATGATTGATCTCGATGATCTGGTGCAGGATGTGATCGATGCGGAGCGTCTTGCCGTAGGGGAGGCGAATGTGAGCTTTGCGGCTGATGTGCCCGTGGCCCAGCCGGTTTTGGCCGATGGCGAACAGCTGCACCGTGTGATCTCAAACATCACGCGCAACGCACGTCAGGCGATCATCGCCACGGGACGGCCTGGTGAGATATCAATCTCCGCGAGCGATGACCCGAGCCATCATGTGATCACGATCACCGATACCGGTCCCGGCCTTCCGATGAAGGCGCAAGAGCATCTCTTTGAGGCCTTCCAGGGCGGCACAACAAAAGGGGGCACCGGGCTTGGCCTTTCCATCGCCAGAGAGCTTTTGCGCGGGCACGGGGGCGACCTGTGTTTGGGCTACACCGGGGAAAGCGGGACACAGTTTGTCATCACCTTGCCGCTCGGTAACGCAGACCACTAGCGCCACTTAATTCAACGCTTACAAATCCCTTGCATCGGCCCGCTCAGACGTCTATTGCCTCGCATCCACGGACCGATAGCTCAGCTGGATAGAGTACCTGACTACGAATCAGGGGGTCGGGGGTTCGAATCCTCCTCGGTCCGCCAACCCCCCTTTTACCACATTCCCCATGTTGCTTCATTGTGCGTCGTCAGAGATTTTGGGACAGAAGGCTGCCAAGGCTGAGAGAGGGTCTGGCTCATCTAATTGTCTTGTTTATGCGGCGGATTTGCTGTGAAGCAAGCGTCGCGTTTCGATGGTCTTTTGTTTAATCCTTTCTCGTTGTTTTAGAATGGTCTGGCCACGCCAGAAGTAGACGTCAGCGGGCGTTAGGTTTTGCAGGCTCTCGTGGTAACGGCGATGGTTATAGTGATCGACGAAGGCGTCGATCTCCCGTCGGAGGTCGCCTGGCAGGTGGTAGTTTTCCAAGAGGGTGCGGTTCTTCAGGGTCTGGTGCCATCCATTGCCTGGCTGGCGATTGCGTACTTTCCCTGGGTCTGCGGAGTTTTTGTTGCGCCACGAACATGTTCCATCTGCTGATCTTCGAGCCAATCGGCCAGTTCACCAGAGATATAACTCGACCCGTTGTCTGAGAGCAGGCGTGGTCTGTGCAGCACCGTGGCCTGATCGCAGCCCGAGGCCAGCAGTGCCAGGTCCAGTGTATCAGTCACATCCTCGGTCTTCATCGTCGCACAAAGCTTCCAGGCGATGATGTAGCGGCTGTAATCATCGAGGATCGTGCTGAGATAGAACCAACCCCAGCCGATCACTTTTAGGTACGTAAGGTCGGTTTGCCAAAGCGCGTTGGGGCGGCTGGTCTTTTCTTTAGACTCGTCCGCGGCTGACAGAACCACACAAGCCGGGCTGGTGATAAGGTCATAAGACTTGAGGATGCGATCATCAAGCGCCTTGAGGCCACCCGACAGAAACCGGTCATATTCCGTTGACCGGCAGGTGATTGCAAGCAATCACCTAGAGGGGGCGGTAGAAGGTGGCTCTGGGAGTCCCCAGCTTGTCCAGCGTGCGTTTGGTCGGGAGATGCGAGCCTTCGACCAGGCGAATGATCTCCAGTTTCTCAGATGCGGGGTACCTCATGCGTCGTCCTCCCCATCCCCGAGTATGCTTTTTTCGCAGCTCCAGGGTTGATTCAGCGACGACCTCTTTCAAATCACAGGAGTCCCGACGAAGGTCTTTGACTTCGATCGACGTCGCCGCACGCGCTGTGTCACCGGCCAGACGCTTCTTGCCCGCTTCATGGAACTCCTTGGACCAACTGTAATACAAGCTCTGCGCGATGCCCTCACGGCGGCATAACTCAGCAATGCTATCCTCGCCCTTCAGGCCGTCCAGCACGATCCGGATATTCTCTTCGGCTGAATACTGTTTGCGTGTGGCACGGCGGATGTCCATGACAACATTCTCGCCGTGGCTCTCACGGATCCCGGGTTTCTGTCTCGCCTCCACGCCTTGGTGGTTACGAAGTGCCGGAAATCCTCCGCTACGCAATCAACCTATTCTGTTCCATGGTTGCTGATGGCAGACACCCACGCATGGCGATGAAAAAGAAAACGCGAAAGCCCACCGAAAAAAAGGATCGAATTAGATCAAGAATGGAACAGCTCGACCTAATTCTCTATATATCTGCACCTCTGAAGGATGAGCTGCAAAGGTCTCTGGATGAGCTCGAAAAGGAGGCGTAGATAGGAATTCAGCACTGACATTGAGATCGATCCAACGAATGTCTCCTTCGACTGATCGCACCGCAGCATCCAGTCGGGAAGCCGGAGGTCCGGTTAGGGCCGTCCTTGTGAGTAACGGTTTGCCCTTGATGTGGGAATCCTGCGACCGATCTGATGGCGGCAACGAGCCCTTTTCGACCGATGCTGCGGTCTGCACCAATGCCCGCCCAGATGGATAAATACAAGAATCTCCGGCGAGTTAGAGGATTTTAGGATAGTGAATAACCCCTGTCCAAAACCAGCAACGGATCGAAAAACTTGATGCCTTTTCTATCGAAAAAATCTCTCTCTACTGCTTCTGACCTGCCCCTGAGGCTCCTTCATTCATAACGAGAGTCGGCAGGCGACAGGGCGCGCAGATTGATCAAAATCAATGGGCGTCCCGGTGGCCTGTGGCAATTTCCAGACGTGGCGCAGTCTTGCATGCGGCGCGCAACGACCTGTGACATGTCCGGAGACTGAGCCACAATGCCCCCCCGTTTGATCGTTTGCTTTTGTGCGATATCGTTGGTCCTGTTCGCATGCGCGGCGTCTGGTGTGCCGTCATCTGCCGAGGTGCAGCGCGGGCAAGTGATCTACGCAAAGGAATGTGCGCAGTGTCACGGGTCAGCAGGGGAAGGGTACGGTCCTGCATCCTTGGGACTTGGCGGACCGGCGCCGGTTCTCAACAGCTTGCAACAGCAAAATGACGGCGTCTTTCCGCGAGAATATGTTCGACGCTTTGTCCTTGGGTTTCTGGAGACAGATGACCCTGATGCCGCGATGCCGGAGTTTTCAAAGCAGGGCCTACGCCATGTATACCCAGATGGCGGCGCCGATGGAGAGGTCCTGGAGGCGGATTTCGAAGCGTTGCTCGACTATCTGGCCTCACTTCAGATTTAACATGCCGGGGGCGTTCATGTGATCGACCCCTTTGCCTTGATAACCCTTGGTGTCCTGTTTTCGGTCGGGTTGGCCGCGGACCAGTTGGGCCGACGCTCGCAAATTCCTCGGGTCACGCTGTTGCTGCTGTGCGGGGTGATTGTGGGCGTGTTCGGTCTTTTGCCCGACAGTGTTGCAAGGCTCACGGACACTGTGAACGTGGTGGCCTTGACGCTGGT
>JBCBWJ010000065.1:0-9367 GCA_039817165.1 Pseudomonadota bacterium
GACGCCTTCAGATTGAACGCGAAAGCAGAGTCCGTCATCGCCGGTTTGTTGGTGACGGCTCGGCATACGCAGGCTCGTAAGGAGGCGTTTGTGGACGATCTCGGCGTCATCGATCGATTTGTCGAAACCTTTTCGACCTATATCGACTCAGGCTTTGGATTGCTGGGTCCGGATGTCGCCTATCTGACAATCATTCTTGTCAGTATCGATATCGTCCTTGCAGGCCTCTTTTGGGCCATGGGGCCTGAGAACAACATTGTCGGCACCTTTTTGAAGAAAGTGCTTTATGTCGGCTTTTTCGCGCTGATCCTGAACAACTTCGCTTTTCTCGCCGATATCATTTTCACAAGCTTTGCTCAGCTTGGCCTCAATGCAACGGGATCGACAATCACCGCAGGCGATCTCTTGCGGCCTGGTTTCGTCGCCAACACGGGTTTCACCGCTGCTTTCCCATTACTGCAGGAAATCAACGAGCTGACCGGTCCGATCGGCTTTTTCACAAACATCGTCATGATTGCGATTTTGTTTCTTGCCTGGATCATCACGCTATTTGCGTTTTTCTTTCTCGCGATCCAGCTGTTCGTCACGATCATCGAATTCAAGCTGACGACACTTGCAGGGTTCGTCCTTATTCCCTTCGCGCTTTGGAACAAAACGTCCTTCCTCGCCGAGCGCGTTCTGGGCAATGTCATTGCCTCGGGCGTAAAGCTCATGGTGCTGGCGATCATTGTCGGGATCGGCTCAACCCTGTTTGGAACGGTCACCTCCGGCTTCACGCCCGGCGATGTCACGCTTGAAGACGCTGGCGCCGTCATTCTCGCATCCATGGCAATGTTTGCGCTCGGCATATTCGGCCCGGGCATCGCGACCGGGCTTGTTTCTGGCGCACCGCAACTCGGTGCTGGCTCTGTGGTTGGCGCTGCGGCCGGTGTCGGTGCTGGCGCCGTTGCAGGCGGCGCCGTCGCAGCAGGAGCGTTAAGAACCGGCGCCGCGATCACGGGCGGGGCTGTTAAAGCAGGGGCGTCAACGGCAGGGGGCGCCAACGCAGCCTTCTCTCTCGGAAAGGCAGCATCGGGCGCACAAGGCTGGCGCGGGACAGCTGCAGGGCTCGGTTCTGTCGCCGAAGCCGGTGCATCCTCAGTCGCATCTTCAGCGCGCTCGGCCGTCTCGCGTGTCGCAGACCCAGTGAGGACCAGTTTTCAAAGTGGCGGCCGTAAAGCGTTCGCCGCAACCGGTGGGTCTTTTGGTGGGGCAAGCAGCACGCCCGCACCGGCCGCAGCCAATGACCAACCCGATTGGGCGCGACGCGTGTCTCGCCAACAGTTTCAACGAGACGCTGGTCTCGCGGCAACGGCTGCGCTGCGCGACGGCGATCGTGGCGGCTCCGGTGAAGGTCCGCGTCTCAAGCAAGATGAGGAGTAAGAGCCCATGTGGAAGCGCCAACAACAAGCCTACGGATCAACACCAACTGCAACAACGCCATACCAACGCGCCGCTCAGGTCTGGGATGATCGTATGGGATCAGCGCGGGTGCAGGCGCGTAATTGGCGTCTTACAGCTTTCGCCGCGATCGTACTTGCAGCAATCATGTCGGTCGCCTTTGTCTGGCGAACGTCGCAAAGCATCGTGACGCCGTATGTTGTTGAATTGCAGTCAAATGGCGATGTACGCGCTGTTCAATCTGCAACAGCGAATTATGAACCTGGTGACGCTCAAATTGCGTACCAACTTGCCGAGTTCATCAAGAACGTTCGTTCCGTCTCCATCGACCCCATCGTCGTGCGAGAAAACTGGCTGAAAGCATACGATTATACGACAGATCAGGCAGCGCTCACGCTCAGCGAATACGCCCGCGACAATGATCCGTTTTCGGACGTAGGCACGCGTTCGGTGTCTGTTGATATCGAAAGCGTCGTGCGGTCTTCGGGCGATAGTTTCGAACTGCGTTGGCGCGAGACGACCTTCATGTCCGGTGTCCAAATATCGCAATCCACATTCACTGCTGTCCTCGCCGTTGTCCTCAATCCGCCGCGAGATGAGGAAACGCTGCATCGCAATCCGCTCGGTGTTTACGTGCACGGCATCAACTGGTCGAGAGACCTCATCCAGGGAGATCAACAATGATCCGTACAACACTTCTTTTGGGAACACTCATCCTTCTCGGCGCGTGTTCCACGCTCAATGGCTATGACCAGGACTTTGATCTGGACAGCGCGGAGTTCGTCGAAGCGATCTATCTCTCCGATGATACCGAAGTGTCACCAATTGTGGTGGAGCGGATCGAGCCCGTCGCGATGGCCGGGCAGTTAAAACCCGTCGAACGCACGATCGCAACCAGACCGTCGCTCCGGCCCCATGAAGCCATCGATCAAGCCAATGACTCGGCTGCAATTGAACCAGACAAAGCAAGTTTTATCAATGCGATCCAGATCTACCCTTATACAATCGGCGCACTCTATCAGGTCTACACTGCGCCTGAACAAGTGACTGATATTGCATTGCAGCCCGGCGAGCAGCTCATGTCAGTCTCTGCCGGCGATACAACCCGGTGGGTGTTGGGCGACACAGTCTCCGGCAGCGGGGACAATGAACAAGTACATATTCTGGTTAAACCGGTTGCGCCCGGGCTTCGCACCAATCTGATTATCACGACCTCGAAGCGGACCTATCACGCGGAACTCACCTCGTTCCGTGAGACCTACATGGCGGCGGTCTCATGGCGCTATCCGCATGAAGATCTCGTCGCAAGCCGATCGCGCTCGTCCGAACGCGGATCGCGAAATCGAAGCACTGTTGAGCGCGGCCTATCAATCGAGAGACTGAACTTCCGTTACGAAATCGACGGCGACGACCCACATTGGCGTCCGCTTCGCGCCTTTGATGATGGGCGCAAAGTCTTAATCCAATTTCCAGATCGGCTCGACCAGGGTGAAGCGCCGCCGCTTTTCGTTGTTGGCCGCAATGGCGAAAGTCAACTCGTCAACTATCGCGTTAGCGGCGCTTACTACATTGTCGACCGTCTCTTTGCTGCAGCTGAATTGCGCCTTGGTGAAGACAACCAGCAGGTGGTCCGCATTATCAGAACGCGTTCGCCAAAGCGCCAGATTGCGGGGCTGGGGCTGTGAGCGATATGCCAGACGAACTGACATTGCGCGCTAAACCGCGACCCGTGAAACGGTTTAATCGCAACGCTCTGATGGTTACGGCCACTGTGTTATCTGTACTGATTATCGGCGCGGGCGCCTATGCGTTGCGTTCGCCGTCAGCGGCGGATGGCGCGAGCAACCGCGAACTCTATAACACTACAAACAAGACAATGCCGGACGCCTTCGCGGCATTGCCGGCGAGCTACGCCGATGTGCGAGACGAACCCGTTCTCGGCCCGCCTCTTCCAGGGGATATTGGTGTCGGCATGGTCGCGCGGGACCGTGCTGAACAGCACCTGGACAATCCTTTCCGCTACGAGCCTGCTTCAGCTTCGCGCCCGGCCGCTGCGGCCGCCTCTGGCGGCGTGTCTGAAAGAGACACAGCGCGATCTTCTGACCTGTTCTTTATTGAACGGACCAATGGCGCGGGCGCATTGGGACGCACGGCAGCAAGCGCTTCTCTATCCAATACGCCGGATTTCGACAGCCTCGCGGCACTGGCCGCGCTCGGGCCATCGAGCGCTCCAGCCTTCGGGCCCGCAAATGATCCGAATTTTCAGTCCCGCAAAGAGGACTTCCTTGGCGAAGCGGTCGATACGCAAATCTACAACCCGCACCGTCTGCAGACGCCGATTTCTCCCTATCAGGTCATGGCGGGAACGATTATTCCGGCCAGCCTCGTAACAGGTCTGAACTCTGATCTGCCCGGCCAAGTGATCGCTCAAGTTACTGAAAATGTCTACGACACGCCGAGCGGTGAATATCTTTTGATTCCGCAAGGCACACGATTGATTGGACGCTACGACAGCGTTGTCGCCTTCGGTCAATCCCGCGCGCTTATGGTCTGGACAAGGATCATCATGCCGGACGGCACGTCCATGGTTATCGACAATCTCCCTGGCACAGACACGAGCGGATACGCCGGCGTCAAAGACCGGGTCGATCATCACTATCTCGAACTCTTTGGCGCTGCGATTCTGTCATCGGTGCTTTCTGTCGGCTCAGAGCTCGGCCGCGATACCGATGATAGCGAGATCATTGAGGCGTTGCGCGATGGCGGCCAGCGAACGATCAATCAGGCCGGCCAACAAGTCGTGAACCGACAGCTCGCCGTGCAACCTACAATCACAGTGCGGCCGGGTTGGCGACTACGCGTCATCGTCAACCGCGATCTCGTCTTGCAACCCTATGGAGGCTGAACAAATGACAACACCTAAACTGAAAATCGGCCCCTTGCCGGACACAACGCCGGTCAAGCTCACGCTATCGATTGATCCGGATTTGCAGTCCGATCTCGATATCTACGCGAAACTCTATGAGCGCGCCTACGGCGAGAAAGCATCGGTTGCCGCAATTGTACCATCCATGCTTCGCACGTTTCTCTCTGGCGATAGCGGCTTCAAAAAAGCGCGCCGTGAGACAATACGCATCCCACAATCGAACCGCCAGCAATAGAAGGAGAAATTATCATGGCGACTATCGGTCAGTTCCGTACCATCGAGGGCGGATATGAAGGCACCATCTCAACGTTGAGCATGGCGCGAAAAGTCCGTTTCGTTCCCAACGAAAAGAAAAAGACAGACGCGTCTCCAGATTACTTCGTGAAGACGGGCAAGTGCGACCTTGGGTTTGCCAAGCGCAAGATGTCGGAAGGCGACAATCCGCGCTCCTACCTCAGCGTGTTTCTCGACGATCCGAGTTTTGCGGAACCGATCTGGGCCGCACTTTTCGAAAGCGACGGCAAAGCCGATCTTGTTTGGTCCCGATCGAAGACGAATGCCTAATTTCTAACTCTTGCTATGCCCGGTCCACGCGTGATTACAGAGAAGGAGATTGAAGACGGCCTGTGCGTCGTCGCTCGGCTCATTGAGCGGTACGGCGACGCGTATTGGCCTGTCTTTGACCGTTTGGAACGAGAGTTAGAGGAGAAAAAGAAAAGAGCACATCGATTGAGATTGCGGCTGAGTCAGAGAAAAATATGAGCACCTCGATATAAATATCGCTACATTCGAGTTTAAGGTCTACGTTTCCGCTGCGCGCAGAATCAGACTTTATAATCTATAGCCAATCTGGCAAAAATTAGCCCTTGAACGACAGCCGCATAGTAGCAAGCAATCGGCTTAGAATGGCTCAACAATTGTCACTTTCGATGATTTCGAGAACCCGAATTCCGGAGTTTAGATAGTTCCTGAGTGCGCCAGAAGAATTCCCAAATACAGCGTACCAAATGACGCAAGCGAGAATGCTGGAATACGGATGAAAGGAATTCCTGTGTAGTATAAAAGCACGAACGCTGCCCTGCCTATGATCACGAGTAAAGTCGCTAAGGCAACGTAAGGTCCATCTAAACTCGTGATCGCTCCGACAACAAAAATTGGTACGATGTAGGCAGCGGACTCGATCTGGTTGCGATATGTCCGCTCGACGCGAAGTGCGAACGGCCCCTTCTCAACTGATGGACGATTTGATGAAAACCCAAACCCGAATCCTTGGTTGGCATAAGTTACGAAAATCTCCATAGAGATGGCGAAGAATGTGATTGCGGCGAAGGCGATGAGCGCAGCTGTGAATGTCATGGTCTCATCCCTTGTCTGCTTCGCTGAGTTGCAGGTCTGCTGACCATGAATCGATTGTCTGGCCAATCAGTGTCGGCTGGACTTCCTGGATGTAATGCATACCGGAACCAATATTCACGACCTCCATTCGGGGAATGTCGCTCGTAACTTCAGCGGTAACTTTCTTGTTGAAGATGACACCGGGCGTTGCTGTGATCAGGAGGACAGGAACATCTGACGATTTCAGCCAGTCATAGTTCGCACCGATACGAGCCGCATTATCGGCCGGCTCGCCATCCAGCGGAATTTCCATTGGCCATTGGGCAACCGGGCGGCGGCTCTCGACGGTTTGATAGGGCGCGCGATAAACCTCAGCTTCTTCTGCGCTGAGCTCACGTCCAGCCATCATAGGGAGCAGTTTCTCAACGAAATAGTTCCGCTCAGCATTTATCTGAAATCCCTTGTCGGGGTCGCGGAACTGACGAAACATGAACTTCGTCGCCATGTCTGCGTCTTTCCAATACATCGGCTTCACGACAGATTCCATCACAGCTATCGCGCGAATGTTGTCCGAATGGCCTGCAGCATAATCAAGGCCGATACCTCCACCCCAGTCATGGAGGACGAGGGTGACATCTTCCAGTTCAAGCGCTTCCATGAAGCCCTCAAAATAGGCGATGTGGTCCGCAAGTCTGTAAGGTATGTCAAGCTTGTCGCTTTGTCCCATCCCAATCAGGTCAAGCGCAATCACGCGATGCGACCCACTCAGCTCAGGGATTACATTGCGCCACAGATATGATGATGTGGGATTTCCGTGAACGAGCACCATGACGGGACCTTCACCGACATCGACATAATGCATCCGGCTTCCCTTCACCGATACGAATTTTGAATCGTAAGGGAACTCAGCGCTGATGTTTGCTTCTATGTTTTTTGCTTTTGGTGCGAGCGATGGCATGACGCTTAAACATCCCGAGACAAGCAGTGTTGATAGTGAAACAGCCAATAGTTTGGGGGCGGTGCGGTTTGTCATGATGCGGCTCCAATTTGCGTTTATTCGTCAAGAAGCTGCCGACACTTATCTGCGATGTCACGACGAGATTTAGAGCCAAGACGGCGCATAAATGCACCACTATTCAATTGAACCTGTAATGAGGGTTTTGTTTGCAAGAAGTGCTTCGCTCGCAAAATCCATGAATGCACGGATGCGCGCAGTTCTGCGCAGATCATTATGGGTTAACAACCAGACATCTCTCGAAGGTTGCGGTGGCTTTTTTCCTATCCTCTCTAGACCGTTTGACGTGTCTCCAATCAAACACGGAAGGTACGCAATGCCGAATCCCGCTAGCGCTAGATCACGCTGCAAGTGAACATCGGGTACATACCCCCAGGCCGGAACTTCTGGGAAATCGGTTGCTTCTGTCCAGGCAGGATGAGGCGAGCGGTCTTCGGAGAAATTGATCCATCGTGCTTCGAAGGGACTGTCTGCCGGATTTGTATCACGAATATATTTCTTAGTCGCATAGGCGCACTGAGCGTACGTCATCAGGCATTTGCCTACCAGATCTTCAGGCGGATTATTGTCAAGGCGAATAGCGATATCGGCTTCTCCACGGGCGATATCAAAAAGGCTTTGACTCGTCGCAAACTCGACCGACAGTCCGGGATAAGCATCCGCGAATTCCTCCATGCGCGGTGCAAAAACGATCTCCGCTAGTATTCCCGGCATAGTCACACAGATTTTTCCTGAAAGCTGTTTGTCCTGGCCTCGGATTCGGCGCTCTGCCCCCAATAGATCGTAGGCAAATGACTTAGCTGTTCTGAGCAACATCTCGCCGGCATCGGTTAGCAAGTAACCGTCCGGGCTTCGGTCAAACAACCGTGCCCCCAGCGTTGCCTCCAACGCATCAAGGCGGCGGCTGATTGTGGAGTGATGCACGCCAAGCGAGGTGGCCGCGCTTCGCAAAGTCTTATGGAGCGCGAGTTCACGAAACACCTTGATGTCTTCCCAATCCAAATCACGTTCTCCAATCATAAGTCCTTCACTCTTATCAGAAACCAGCGGCGCAAATTTGCGCCACTTTGGCGCAAAGTCTCTCAGTGACAAAGCGTTTTTACAAATTGAATATCGGGAGCATAGAAGCCGCACCAACGAGGGCATCCTCCCATGAAACTGATCCTGATCTTGATCACAGTCCTGCTCACCCTCGTCACCCTTGGCTTCGGCGGATTGTGGTTTGGACTGGGGCTTCAAACGATTGAAGTGGTTGGAGGCAATACGCTTCCGATTACCGAGGCGCCAGAAGCCCTCGCAATGGCAGACAATTCCGTTCGCTTCCTTGCTGGGGTCTGGATTGCTACGGGCATAGGCCTTTTTATCTGTCTGCGTAACATTACAGAGAATGCCACACTGTTTTCTGTGATCATGGGGGGTCTGTTTCTCGGCGGACTCGGGCGTCTCCTTAGTTTCTATCAACTGGGCATCGTCGACGCCTTCGTCATCCCCACGGCCATTGAGCTTATCCTGCCACCCATTGCGATCGCACTTCAATCGGCATTGGCGCGTCGATCATCATTGTAAGAAAGGTCTGTTCATGCCTCGTCACGTCGAATTCAATCAAACGGGTGGACCAGACGTTTTGCAGATCGTTGAAGCCGACCTGCTGGCGCCACCCTCCGGCCATGTGCAAATTGACATAAAAGCGGCGGGTCTCAATCGCGCGGAGCTCATATTTTTTCAGGGACAGTATCTTGTGCAACCACGACTGCCTGGGGCGCGATTGGGATTTGAAGGTGCTGGCGTCATTGTGGACACTGGTCCTGACATCACAGGTTGGTCAGTCGGCGACAGGGTTTGCGTGACCCCTGCATTTCAACAAGATGCCTATGGAGTCATTGGGGAGCGGATTAATATTCCCGCAACGGCACTTGAGCCCATTCCAGACTGCATTGATTTTGTCGATGCGGCGGCGTTCTGGATGGCTTTCGGCACTGCATATGGTCTGCTTGTGCAAACTGGCGGATTACAACGTGGAGACGGTAAAACCGTTGTTTTTAATGCTGCAAGTTCAAGTGTCGGTCTTGCTCTGATTCAAGTTGCTCAAGCCCATGGTGCCACAACCGTTGCGCTCACTCGCACAGGCGTGAAAGCGGGACGATTATTTGAAGCAGGTGCCGATCACGTGATCCTTGCAGACGAGGAAGACTCATCCGCGCGCATTTTGGAGATCACAGAAGGCCGGGGTTTTGACATCGCATGTGACGCTGTTGGCGGTCCCGCTACAACCATGCTGGGAGAGGCCGCAGGATTTGAATCGACCATAATCCAATATGGTCTTCTTTCTGGGGAAGTGGCCCCCGTACCGACCAACGCCATCCTCGGAAAGGCCGCCCGTCTAACGGGGTTTCATCTTCTCTGGCATATGATGAATCTGGAAGAAAGGCGCGCGCTGGCTTCTTGTCACCTGCGAGAGAGCTGGACAGCAGGCATGTATAAAACGCAGATCGATAGGAGATTCGGATTTGATGATACGAGCGAAGCCTATCGATACATGGCCAGCAATGACCAATTCGGGAAGATCTTCGTGGAGCTCTAGTCATCGGAAGTGGGGTATTGGAGAAGCAAAACCGGTCATTCGAAATCCATATGTGACTGTCGGCTTTTGG
>JBCBWJ010000066.1:0-9306 GCA_039817165.1 Pseudomonadota bacterium
GTCCTCGTGGTCGCCCTGGATCATGTCGAGGCCCATCTTGCGGGAGTAGCGAATGACCTGCATCGAGACCGGGCGCAGGCTTTCGAACTGGTCGATGTGGTAGCAATAGGGCTTGGAGAAGCCATCGCGCGGCTTGCCGTTCTCATCGAACTTCAGCCACATCATTTCCGGTTCCGTGCCGATGCGCAGCTTAGTGCCGTGCTTGGCGGTGAATTCATCATGCAGGCGGCGCAGGTTGCCACGGCAGTCAGACGTCAGATACGCGCCGGGATCGACCTTTTCTTCGCGGTTGCGGAACAGCGTACAGAAAAAGCGGCCGATGGTGGGCGCCCATGGCAGCTGCATGAATGTCTCTGGCTCGGGGATGCCGACAAGCTCTGCCGCCTCGGGGCCGTAGCCCAGATAGTTGCCCGCACGGTCCGTGAACAGGTTCACGGTCGCGCCATAAACCAGCTGAAAGCCCTTTTGCGCGACGGTTTCCCAATGGTCGGACGGGATGCCCTTGCCCATGATCTTGCCGGTGACAGAGACGAATTGCAGGTAGAGGTATTCGATCCCCAACTCGTCGATCATCGCGCGCACTTGTTTGACTTTTTCGTCGCGGCCCTCGGCCTCTACAAACTTTTCAATGTCCATGGACATGTCCTTTTCCCTGTTGGCCGCATGCGGGCTCTTTGATTTCGGTGGGTCGAGTTAACCTTACTTCCCCGGCGCGGGTCAAATGGACCGTGGCCCTCGGCTGATGCAGGTTGGCGGTCTTGGTGGCCCCAAGCGGTGCGCCGACTGCATTTTGGGCAATCTTCCGGCCTGTTGGGGCCGTGGTGACGTCTGTTTGGTTCATCCAGATCATCTGTCGCCTAAGAGGTCATTGGCCAGCGGTGAGAACGCCTGATAGAACAGGATTCTGACCGACCTTTTTTTCCTAAAGTGAATTTTTCTTTCGTTCAAGTGAATTTTTGGTTGATGCACTGAGGGAAGGATGGGACAGATTATGACGTTGGATCACAGGGGGTTTTGATGGATTACGAGATCTTTGAGGCGGGGCGCGTGACGTTGCAATGCGGGATCACTCTTCCTGATTGCCGCGTGGCCTACAAGACCCACGGGACGCTGAATGCGGCCAAGGACAACGTGGTTGTGTTCCCGTCGCGCTATGCCGGAACGCATGCCGACCAGACCTATTTGATCGGGCCGGGGCTGGCGCTGGACCCTGAGAAATACTTCACCATCTGCATCAATATGTTGAATTCGGGGCTGTCCTCGTCGCCCTCGAACACGGCCAAGCCCCTTTCTGGCCCGGATTTTCCGCTGGTGACGCAGTATGACAACGTGCTGCTTCAAGAGCGGCTGGTGCGCGAGGTGTTCGGGATTGAACGCGTGAAGCTGGTCTGCGGTTGGTCCATGGGTGGGCAGCAGGCGTTTCAGTGGGCCTCGCTCTTCCCGGACCGGGTCGAGGCGATGTCATGCTTTTGCGGACAGGGCACAACGGCGCCGCATACCTATGTGTTCCTTGAGGGTGTGAAACAGGGGATCATCGGCGATCCGGCGTGGGAGAACGGGTATTACAAAGAGCAACCCTGGCGCGGATTGACGGCCAAGGGGCGGATCTGGGCCGGTTGGGCGCTGAGCCAGGAATGGTACCGCGCCAAGATGTGGGAAACCCAGGGGTTTGCGAGCCTTGAGGATTACCTGAAGGGCAATTGGGACGGGATTTACTATGGGCGCGATGCCAACGACATGTTGGCGTTGATCGCGACCTGGCAGGCCTGCGATCTGGCGAACAACCCTGTTTACAATGGCGACCGCGCGGCGGCCTATGGCGCGATCACGGCCAAGTCGATCATCCTGCCGGGGCGGACGGATTTCTATTTCCCCCCTGCGGACAACGAGGCGGAGGTGGCGATGATGCCCAATGCCGAATGCCGCGTGATCAACTCGATGTGGGGGCATTATGCCGGCGGGGGCCGGGTGCCAGAGGACACGGCCGTGATTGACGACGCACTCAAGGAATTGCTCGCGTGACAGCGGATGTGATCATCGTCGGCGCAGGCAGTGCGGGCTGTGCCATGGCCGAGCGGCTGTCACGGGATGGCACGCGCCATGTGACGGTGATCGAGGCGGGGCCCACGGACAACCACCTGTTCATTCGCATGCCCGCCGCGGTGGCCAAGGCCATCGGGTCAAAGCGCTTCAACTGGCACTTTGAGACGACGCCGCAGGTGCATATGAACGGGCGGCGGCTGAGCACGCCGAGGGGCAAGACGCTGGGCGGATCGTCGTCGATCAATGCGCTGGTGTATATCCGCGGGAATGCCTGGGATTATGACAATTGGGCCGCGATGGGCTGTTCCGGTTGGGCCTACGAGGACGTGCTGCCCTATTTCAAAGAGGTGGAGGACAACGCGCTGGGTGCCGGGCCTTATCACGGGGCGGGCGGGCCGCTGCATGTGTCCAATCCCGAGTCTGGCAATGCGGCCTATGAGGCGTTCATTCAGGCCGGTGTCGAGATGGGCTATCCGCACAATGGGGATCTCAATGGCGCGGATCAGACCGGGTTCGGGCCGTTTCAGCTCAACATCAAGAACGGGCGACGGTGGAGCGCGGCAGACGCGTTTTTGAAACCAGCCTATGGGCGCAAGAACCTGACGGTGCGCACGGATATGCAGGTGCTGGGCGTGGAGTTTGACGGCACGCGGGCGACCGGGGTGCGGGTGTCCGGGACGCGCGGGGTTGAGACGCTAAGCGCGGGTGCTGTCGTGCTGTCGGCGGGGGCGATTGGCACGCCGCATATCCTGATGTTGTCGGGTGTGGGGCCTGCGGATCATCTGGCCGAGCACGGGATTGACGTGGTGGCGGACCGGGCCGAGGTGGGGCAGAACCTGCATGATCATCTGGAGGTGAAGGTGAAACACCGGATGACGCAGCCCTTGTCGCTGTGGTCCCATGCAAAGTTTCCCAACTATCTGCTGACCGGGGCGAAATACGTTCTCGGGGGGCAAGGCGCGGGGCGGCAACAGGGGCTGGAGGCGGGCGCGTTTGTGACGCTTGATCCGAGTGAGCCGGCCTGCGACACGCAGCTGCATTTCATCAACGCGCTGGCCTTTGACGGGGCCACAGCCGACGATCGCGGGCACGGATTTGCGATTGATACGACGCAGACGCGGCCCGAGAGCCGGGGGGCGCTGACGCTGGCAAGTGGGGATGCAAAGGACCATCCGCTGATTGATCCCAACTACCTGGCCGAAGAGAAGGACCGCGTTGCGATGCGCGAGGGGATGAAGATGCTGCGCGAGCTGTGTCAGCAACCAGCACTCGCCGCGATCACGGGCGAGGAATTGATGCCGGGCCGGGGCAAGGTCACGGATGCCGATCTGGATGCCCATGTGCGGGCCACGGCAGACTCGATTTATCACCCGGTGGGCACGGCGCGGATGGGCACGGATGCGGATGCCGTGGTGAACGCCGAAACGATGGCGGTGAACGGGGTGGAGCGGCTTTTCGTGGCCGATGCATCCGTCATGCCGCAACTGGTGAGCGGGAACACCAATGCGCCGTCGATCATGATCGGGTGCAAGGGCGCGGACCTGATCGCGCGGGTTTTGAATTGAGGGTGGAGGTGGGGTGAAACCCCACCCTACGGGATGCAGGGTGGGGTTTGATCTTTAGCCGAAGACGCGGGTGAGGGCGGCGTCGACGGCTGTGAGGATCTCGTCGATGTCATCTTTGGTGGCGATGAGCGCGGGCGAGAAGCACAGGGTGTTGTTGAAGCCTGGGATCGAGCGGTTGGTGACACCGATCACCACGCCTTGGGCCATGCAGTCACCCACAACGGCCTGCGCTTTTTTCTCATCCACCGGATCCTTGCTGGCGCGGTCGGCGACCAGTTCGGCGCCGAGGAAGAGACCCTTGCCGCGCACGTGGCCGATGACCTCGTGCTTGTCTTGCAGCGCGTGGAGTTGGTCGAGCATGTAGTGGCCGATTTCGGTGGTGTTCTCGAGCAGGCCCTCTTCTTCGATGATCGCCATGTTTTCGAGGGCTGCCGCCGGGCCCGCCGTGCAGCCGCCAAAGGTGGAGATGTCGCGGAAGTAGTTGAGCGGGTCCTCGTGGTCGTCCTTGAACATGTCGAAGACTTTTTCATTGGTCACGCAGCAGGCGATCGCGGCGTAGCCTGAGGCGACACCCTTGGCCATGGTCACGAAATCGGGCTCAACGCCGTAATGCTGATAGCCGAACCACGTGCCGGTGCGGCCCACGCCGCAGACGACCTCGTCAATGTGGAGCAGGATGTCGTACTTTTTGCAGATTTCCTGCACGCGGGGCCAGTAGCCTTCGGGCGGGGTGATGACGCCGCCACCGGCGGTGACCGGCTCAAGGCAGAGCGCGCCGACGGTGTCGGGACCCTCGGCGAGGATCACCTCTTCGATCGCGTTGGCGGCGGCGATGCCGTACTCTTCGCCAGTCAGATCCCATTGGGCACGGTATTCGAGGCAGTGGGGCACGCGGATGAAACCGGGTGTGAAGGGGCCATACTGAGCGTTGCGCTGATCCTGGCCACCGGCGGACATCGTGGCGATGGTGGAGCCGTGGTAGTCGCGATCCCGGTAGAGGATCTTGTGCTTTTTGCCGCCGTAGCGCTTGTGCGCGATCTGGCGGACCATCTTGAAGGCTTTCTCATTCGCCTCGGACCCGGAGTTGGTGTAGTACACACGGCTCATGCCGGGCATCTTGGAGATCAGCTTTTCCGAAAAGAGCGCGCCGGGGATCGACCCGGCAGAGCCCGCAAAATACGGCAGCTTGATCAGCTGGTCGCGGATGGCGTTGGCGATGCGTTCACGACCGTAGCCCACATTGACGGTCCAGACCCCGCCGGAGACGGCATCGATATGCTCTTTGCCCTTTTGATCCCAGACGCGCATCCCTTTGCCTTCGACGATAATGCGGGGATCATTGTCTTCAAAGGGTTTGTGCTGAATGAGGTGATGCCAGACGTGGGCGCGATCGGCCTCGATGACGCCGGAGAGATCATTTTCAAAGGGTCTGCCGTCCATGGGGTGCTCCATTAGGTTGCGCCGGGTGAGCCGTCTTGAGGCCGTGTCCGGGAGATCATGCGGGTGAACTTTCTTTACGCAAAGTAATCAGCCCGAATCTGGCCTCGACGATAGGGCCAGATGGTGGCTTTGTTTGAGGCCAAACCGGCAAACACGGTCCCAAAAACGCCAGCTTTCGCGGCCAAACGCGTGGTTTCGCCTGCGAATTACCCGAAACTTCCTTTCGTCATAGCGAAAGTGAGACGGGACGTTTCACAATTCTGTTGCTTCAACGCAAAATTTGGGCTCCGATGGCGCCGCATTCGGGTTGGGGCAGGCTTTTTCAAGCGCGCCCTGCCCCGGCACAACAAAAACAAAATTCTTTAGGGAGAAACTCTATCATGACACTCAAGTCAAAAATGATGGGTGCTGTGGCCGGTATGGCGATGGCCGTGGGCGCACAAGGCGCATCTGCTGAAATCACCGTTGGCTACTTCCTCGAATGGCCAATGCCGTTCCAGTTTGCCAAGGTCGAAGGCCTGTACGAAGAGGCCATGGGCACCGAGATCAACTGGGTCAGCTTTGACACAGGCACCGCGATGAGCGCCGCGATGGCCTCGGGCGACGTTCAGATGAGCGTGAGCCAAGGTGTTCCGCCCTTCGTGGTGGCCACATCCGCGGGTCAGGACCTGCAGATCATCGACGTCGCCGTGAGCTATTCCGACAATGACAACTGTGTTGTGTCGTCGGGTCTGGAGATCGACAAGGACAGCGCGGCAGAACTGGCCGGCAAGAAAGTGGCGGTCCCGCTGGGCACGGCGGCGCATTACGGGTTCCTCAAGCAGATGTCGCATTTCGGTGTGGCGCTCGACAGCCTGACGGTGGTCGACATGGCCCCGGCAGAAGGTCAGGCGGCCCTCGCACAGGGTGCGGTTGACATGGCGTGCGGCTGGGGTGGCGCGCTGCGTCGCATGAAGGAAAGCGGCAATGTTCTGCTGACCGGTGCCGAGAAAGAAGAGCTGGGCATTCTGGTCTTTGACGTGACCTCTGCGCCCACGAACTTCGTGGCTGAAAACGAAGACATGGTTGCCACGTTCCTGTCCGTGACGGCCGAGGCCAACGCGATGTGGGCGGATGAAGCCAACCACGCCAAGATGCTGCCTGTGATCGCCAAGGACGCCGGTATGTCCGAGGACGACACGATGGCGACCATCTCCACCTTCATCTTCCCCGGTGTTGACGATCAGCTGAGCGACAAGTGGCTCGGCGGTGGTGCACAGGAATTCATGAAGGGCGTGGCTGACGTCTTTGTGGAGGCCGGTTCCATCGATGCGGCGAAAGCCTCTTATGCGACGAATGTGAACACGGCCCCGCTCGCGGCGGCCAACTGAGCATAGCGCTTGATCCCGTGGGCCCCGATCACTGGGGCCCACGGGTTTTTATTTTCTAGACATGAGGCGGGAACGGCATGTCAGAGCTGATCATCGACAATATATCCATGCGGTTTGACCTGCCCGGCGGCGGGCATGTTCAGGCGCTCAAGGACGTGAAGCTGACGCTGAAAACCGGCGAGCTGATGAGCGTGCTGGGCCCGTCGGGATGTGGCAAGACCACGCTTTTGAACATCGTGGCGGGCTTTCTGGCGCCGACCGAGGGCACGATTGACCTCAATGGGCACAAGGTGACCGGGCCGGATGCCGAGCGCGGCATGGTGTTTCAGCAAGGCGCGCTGTTTGAATGGATGAGTGTGCGCGACAATGTAAGCTTTGGCCCCCGGATGAAGGGTGAGGCGAAGGCGAAATACATGCCCAATGTGGACCATCTGTTGGAGGTCGTGGGCCTGCAGGATTTCAAGGAAAAGGCCATCTATGAGCTGTCGGGCGGGATGCAACAGCGCGTGGCCCTGGCCCGCTGTCTGGCCAATGACCCGGACGTCATTTTGATGGATGAACCTCTGGGCGCGCTGGATGCGTTGACGCGGGAAAAGATGCAGGGTCTGGTTCTGAAGCTGTGGAAAGAGACGGGCAAGACGATCATTTTGATCACCCACTCGGTCGAGGAGGCGCTGTTGCTCGGTGAGAGATTGCTCGTGATGGCCCCGCGGCCCGGGCGCATCCACAAGGAATACCGCCTCCCCTTTGCCGATCTGGGCGTGGGCAAGGACCTGCGCGAGGTGAAAAAGCACCCTGAGTTCAACACCCGCCGGGAAGAGATCCTCGAGATGATCTGGAACATGGAAGAAGAGATTATGGGCCGTGTGGAGGAAAGCGCATGACCGGTGTTCTTGTTCTGGCGCTTTATGTGGGCGCGTTCTTCGGGGCGTTTTTCGCCTTTAGTTTCGTGTATCGCGCCGCCTTTGCGCGGGTGGATTACACATCGTTGAAAACGGTGACCTTTGGCGATGAAAGTGCGGTGAGGCCCAATCGCATCGCCTCTGTGCTTTCTGTGCTGACGATCTTTCTGCTTTGGGTGGCGTTCACCAACTCCACCTTGCCTTTGCCAAAAGCGCCCTCGCCCTTTCTGGGGGATGTGACGTTTACCTACACGTCGACCACGGCGGACGGGCAACAGGATGACGCGGAGGTGACGGTCCGGGTTTATCGCGAAGATATCAGTCAGACGCTCAACGAAGACGGCGAGCCAGGCCAGATCCCCGAGACGCCGGAGGTGGAGCCGGGCGACGGGTTTGCCAAGAATGACAGTCTGGTCGTGCCGCGCTACGGGTTCAAGGTGATCCAGGTGCGCCGCAACGACGACATTTCCAAAGCTGACGGGGCGGTGATCACCGCCTTCAACGGCATCGCGGTGCAACCCGGCGAGTCCGTTCTGATCCCGGAGGGCGAGATCGGCCTGACCGACAAGGGCACGCCGTCGTTCTCGCCCGCGACGGGCCAGCGGATGCAACGGCTTTACCTGCCCGCGCCCGAGGTGGCCGTGGAGCGCTTTGGCGATCTGACGGCAGAGGGGTATCGCAATTTCACGCTGCTGGAGCACACCTGGATCTCGCTTTGGCGGGTGTTGAAGGGGTTCTTCTTTGGCACGCTTCTGGGGGTGCCACTGGGCTATGCCATGGGTCTGACCAACTGGTCGCGCGGGTGGTTTGACCCGATTGTGGAGTTCATGCGCCCGGTGCCGCCCTTGGCGCTCATTCCGTTGATGATCATTTGGTTCGGGATCGGAGAGGCGTCCAAGGTGATCCTGCTGTTCCTGGCCGCCCTTTGGATCATGGCGATTGCCGCGCGGTCGGGTGTGTCAGGTGTGGCGATATCCAAGGTGCACGCGGCCTATTCGCTGGGCGCGAGCAAATGGCAAATCCTGACGCGGGTGATCATTCCCAATTCCCTGCCCGAGATTTTCACCGGGGCACGGGTCGCGATGGGGGTCTGCTGGGGCACGGTTGTGGCCGCCGAACTGGTCGCCGCCGAGCGCGGCCTTGGCATGATGATCATGGTCGCGTCAAAGTTCCAGCTGACCGATATCGTGATCGTGGGGATCATCCTGATCGGGGTCATCGGGTTCCTGATCGACGTGGGCATCCGCGCGCTGGAAACCTGGCTCGTGCCGTGGAAAGGCCGCGTGTGATACGGACCTGAAATTGAAGGGTCGCCCGTGCAACGGCGACCCTTTTCTTTGCGACCTGCCACGGCGCGTGATGGCGCGTGAAAAGCGACGGGTATCCAACACCATTTCTTGATTTTCCGCCACTTACCGGCTTACCTGTTCCCGAAAAAGGAGGGCGAGCATGGACGAAACCAAACCGGAAAACCCTGAAATTCCTATCGGAACATGGGTCGTGGCGGAACGTGAAGGGCCGATCACGCTAAACACCACCTTCGTGATTGACCAAGTGACGGACTACTTGGCGGATGCCAAGGTCACCGAGGGCACGGACGAGAAGGGCAACCCAAGGACCTACGTTATTGGTGGCTGGAAGGGGTTTCCAGCGGCCCCTGAGCAAGCGCAGACCTCTGGCTATTTTAACCTTGTGATCCTCTCACGGGACAGCGGCACGGCCGTGTCTGGTGCCTCAATGTGGGACTACGGTGATGAAGAAAACCCGGTTTTTGTTGGCTCGTCGAATTCGGAAGGCAAGCTTGCATTCCTGAACGCCACCGGCTCGTCGAAGTTCAGAATCCTCGCGCGTGGTTTTGCTGTCAAGGACATCACCATTTCGCAGGGCGACGGCGTTCTGTCGCTCAACGAGAACCCTCCGGCAGCCTATGGCGGGATCATGGGCGGCGCGCTGTCGTCCATTTGGGAATCGACATCCGATGGGTCG
>JBCBWJ010000067.1:0-9286 GCA_039817165.1 Pseudomonadota bacterium
GGGGATCGGGGCCGAGGCCGGAGCGGCCTTGTCCCGGCACCCTGCTGTCCGTCATATCTCCTTCACGGGGTCCGTTGGTGTGGGCAAGCTGATCCAGAAGGCTGCCGCCGAAAACGTCGTGCCCGTCACGCTAGAACTTGGCGGCAAGTCACCGCAACTGGTGTTCGAAGACGCCGATCTTGAAGCTGCCCTGCCCTTCTTGGTGAATGCGGGCATCCAGAACGCCGGTCAGACCTGCTCCGCCTCCTCGCGCATTCTGGTGCATCAGAGCCGCTATGATGAGGTGCTGAACGCCATGGCAGAAAAGTACAGCGCCCTGCGCGCAGGCCCTGCCCTGAGCGATTTGAACGTGGGTCCATTGGTGTCGCAGCGACAAAAAGAGATCGTCGAAGGTTTTATCGCTAAAGGGCACGATCTGGAAATCGCTGCGCACGGCGAGATCGTGGCTGATGCCCCGGGTGGCGGTGCCTATGTCGCCCCAACCTTGTTTGCCCAGGTCGATCCTGCCCACGTGCTGGCCCAGGACGAAATCTTTGGGCCCGTGCAAGTGGTGATCCCTTTTGTCGATGAAGACGAAGCGCTCGCCATCGCCAACGGCACCAAGTTCGGCCTTGTAGCCAGCTGCTGGACCAAAGATGGGGCGCGCCAAATGCGTCTCGCCAAAAAGTTGCATGCTGGGCAAGTGTTCATCAACAATTACGGCGCGGGCGGCGGGGTGGAATTGCCCTTTGGCGGTCATGGGCTATCAGGCCATGGACGCGAAAAGGGGTTCGAGGCGCTTTATGGCTTTACCACCCTAAAGACTGTCGCAGCGCTTCACGGATAGGACAAAGACATGAGATTATCAGGCAAATCAGCTATCGTGACCGGCGGAGCGTCGGGCTTTGGCGAAGGCATTGCGCGCAAGTTTGTGGCCGAAGGCGCAAAGGTGTTGATCGCAGACCTTAACCTCGAAGGTGCAGAACGCTTGGCGGGCGAACTCGGCGCAATGGCGATTATGGCCAATGTGGCGGAAGATCAAAGCGTCAGAGCGATGGTGGAAACTGCCAAAACCGCCTTTGGCAGCATCGATATCTTGGTTAACAATGCTGGCACGACCCATCTGCCTGCGCAAATGGAAGAGGTCACCGAGGCTGATTTTGACAAGGTCTTTGCGGTGAATTGCAAGTCTGTCTACCTAACCGCAAAGTACCTCGTCCCGCTGTTCAAAGCGCAAGGTTCTGGCACGATCCTGAACGTCGCTTCTACCGCAGGTGTCTCGCCACGCCCGCGGCTAAACTGGTACAATGCGTCGAAAGGCTGGATGAACAACGCCACCAAAGGCATGGCGGTTGAACTTGCCCCCGAAGGCATCCGCGTCAACGCGATCAACCCTGTGGCGGGTGACACTCCACTCCTCAAAATGTTCATGGGCGAAGACACGCCAGAGATCCGCGCGAAATTCCTGTCAACGATCCCAATCGGGCGGTTCTCTACGGCCGAGGATATGGGCAACGCGGCCTGCTTTTTGTGCTCGGACGAGGCAAGCATGGTGACCGGTGTCTGTATGGAGGTGGACGGTGGACGCTGCATCTAACAACGAGGACGTGTTTGAACAATTGGTTCTGCAGACATCCGATCCTTACGATCTCATCCCGCGCGTGTTTGACTTCGCCCGCAAAGCCTCCATCCCTCTCGACAGTATGGAAACCGTCTCGATGACGGATAGCCTTTATGAGGTGCGGTTCAAGTTCCGCGCTTGCGACCCAAAGGAGCTGCAGACTCTGGCCAAACGCGCCGCGCTCATACAGTCTGGATTGGGTCGGCCCTAAAGAGAGACGTCACAGAGCGCCACAGCTATGCAAGTGTTTCCGTGTGGCCATCAATGGCCAATATTTGGCCCGAGATCTTCCCGCCAGCATCTGACGCGAGGAAGGAAATGCTGTTCGCGATATCCTCGGCCTTGACCCAGGTCTTCATCGACACGCCCGTCACATAGGATTGGCGCACCTTGTCTTCGCTTTCGCCGCGGGCCTTGGCCTCGTTGGCAATCACCCGATCCATGCGCGGCCCTTCAACTGCTCCCGGGCAAACCGCATTGACGCGAATGCCAAAAGGGCCCAGCTCCATGGCGAGGGTCTTTGTCATGCCGACAATCGCCCATTTCGCAGCCGCATAGGGCGCGCGCAGGGGGTATCCCATGATCCCTGCCGTCGATGACGTCATCACAATCAGCCCGCTTCCTTGCGCTTTCATAAGCTTCGCCGCCCATCGGCAGGTCAAGAAAGAGCCGTGCACATTGGTCTCGATGCACCTTTGCCAATCGCCATAGCTCAGGTCTTCAATCGGCCCTGCCGGTCCACCTGTCCCAGCATTGGCACAAACGACATCCACGCCGCCCCAAGTTGCCGCCAACTCGTCGAGAAAAGACGCCATCTCCGCCTCTGCGGTCACATCCACCGTTTGGCAGATCGCCTCTGGGAATTCGCGGGAGAACGCCGCAACAGCGTCAGGATCAGCGTCGCAAATGGCAACACCTGCGCCCTCGCTGAGGAACTTCATAGCAATGGCGCGGCCGATCCCGGCTGCCCCACCCGTGATCAACACATGTTGGCTCATATTGACCATAAGCTCCCTACCACGCGACCTCACCCGTCTATCGCCTGGACCCGAATTGTCACAGTAGAATCGAAGTGTTTCTCCGCTTCAACATTACTTCGCGGTTCGGTTGGACCAAGTCTGAAAGGCCGCCTTTTCGTCAGAACATGCCTGAAGCGAGATCGCGATCATTTGATTCTCATCACTGCGCCCGGTGCGCGTCTCA
The DNA here is from genome assembly GCA_039817165.1 of Pseudomonadota bacterium. Taxonomy (GTDB): domain Bacteria; phylum Pseudomonadota; class Alphaproteobacteria; order Rhodobacterales; family Rhodobacteraceae; genus Roseovarius. Next base: position 2,804 of record JBCBWJ010000067.1, read on the forward strand.
CCTGTCAACGTTAAACACATGTTCGGTGCCGCTTCTGGGGCGATGGTACCTTGGCCGTCAAACACCCAACTTTGCGCGGTCGAACCATCACAGCCAGCCAGTTCAACGGACGCGCCTGTCGCGGTTGACGGGGCCTGAATGCACACATCAAACTCTGGCATAAACAAGATACCGTCTAGAAATTGATCCGGGTCAAAAGCCTGATCGACAAGCACTTCTCCGGATGGGCTGTAGCAAGTGTGAGCCTGAAGCCCATCTTCAGGGTTTGCATCGGCACCTCGTCCCTTAGCAATGTCGATGCAATAGCCATTTTGAATGTTATCGAGCATATCGACTACGTAGATTTCAACGTTCTCAGCAAATGCGGGGCTCGCAAAAGCCAGAACAAAAGTTGCAGCTGGCAATGATTTCGAAATTGGCATGTCTACTCCGATCTTTCGTTTTAGGTGGCTCAAGATTCCAGGCAGGCAGGGTTTATACGGTGGGAAGTGCGCTTTCCGTCGAAGGAAAATGGACAACTGTTCGCAACATAGCATCAAGGGATTTGGGCACTGATCGACGGTTCTGTAAGGCCATGATAAGCCCAAGCCTTATGTCGGAAGCGCTTCCTAACTCTATCCGGACCGGACGACGCCCCTGTCGCTGAGATCTGTGACTTCGTCAGGTCCAAAACCTGCATCGCGCAGAACTTCGGCACTATGTTCACCGAGTTCCGGCGCAGGGTGGCGCACCTGGCAGGGCTCCTGGCTGAATTTCATCGGAAAGCCGAGCATCTGTACGGTGCCTCGGTCTCCATGGTCAACAGGCATAACCATCTCGCGATGAATCACTTGCGGATCGGCGAAGACACTAGGCACAGAAAGGATGGGCCCCGCTGGAACGCCTGCCGCATTCATTGTCTCGATCCAATGGTCACTGCTCTTGGATGTGAACACAGGTTCCAGGATATCGCGCATGAGCGCACGGTTCTTCATGCGCTTTTCGTTGGTATCTATGCGTTCGTCTTCCAACAGATGCTCCATATCCAGAACCGCAAGCAACTTGCGGTACACGCCATCATTGCTCGGCGCGAGCGCGATGGTCCCATCCGCCGTTTCAAACACGCCGTAGGGCGCAACAAGCTGATGTTCGTTGCCGCTGCGCACGGGTTCGACGCCTGCGGCAAGATAGTTCGCTGCTTGAAAGCTGAGAAGGCTGATCATGCTGTCGGTCAGTGCGACGTCAACGGTCTGCACACCGGTGGACTTGGATGTGTCGCGACCCACAAGACGCGAAGAAATCGCCAAGGCGCTATATAATCCTACCACCAAATCGCTGATCGGCAGGCCTGAGCGCAACGGCGCGCCGCCCGCCTCTCCATTCACACTCATAAATCCGCTGAGCGCCTGCGCAATGAAATCAAAGGCCGGGCGTTGCGCGTAAGGGCCATCAGCGCCAAAACCGCTGATGCTACAGACAATAAGGTTGGGGTTGAGGTCATTCAGCACCTCAAGGCTCAGCCCCATCTTGTCCAGCACGCCGGGGCGGAAGTTTTCGACCAACACGTCGGCGGTGGCTAACAGGCGTTTGAGCACTGCCATCCCGTCTGGGTCGCGCATATTCAGCGCCACGGATTTTTTGTTACGATTGTAGCCCGCGTAATACCAGCTGAAGTCGTTGACCTTTTCGCCCTGCGCGCGCAGTGGATCACCGCTGGGGGTTTCTACCTTGATCACATCCGCGCCCAGATCGGCCAGCAGTTGCGTGCAGAACGGCCCCGCGATGATCCGAGTCAGATCAATGATTTTGATACCTTGCAAGCTCATGCAAACCTCCTTATCCGACCGCGCGGTCCGCATCGTTGTACGTATGCAAGACTCCGACGGGCTGCGCCTTTTGCAGATGCGCGGGCAGGTCCGTTGTCAGGATTTCCCCAAATGTGCGACCTGCTACGATCAACTTGTCCAGATCGATCCCAGTGGCCACGCCTTCCTGCGCCAGCATGTGCACCACGTCCTCGGTGGCGACATTGCCGCTGGCACCGGGCGCAAAGGGGCAGCCGCCAAGGCCACCAAGCGCGGACTCAAAGCGGGTGATCCCGGCGTTCAGCCCGGCCATCACATTCGCCAGGGCAAGCCCGCGCGTGTTGTGGAAATGCAGGACGATCTCCATCTCCGGCACAGCGTTGGACAGCGCCTCGACCAGCTGTGTCACACGCCCGGGTGAGGCCGTCCCAATCGTGTCGCCCAGCTTGAGCGACCCAACGCCGATGTCCTGAAACCGGCGGGCCAGCGCGACCACGTTTTCAACCGGCGTCCGGCCCTCGAAGGGGCAATCAAAGCTGACAGCGAGTGCCGCGGTGACCGATGCGCCCGCCTGTGCCGCCATCGCGGGCAACGGACGGATGCGTTCGAAGGCCTCATCAACCGAACAGTTGGAATTGGCGCGCGAATGCGTTTCGCTGACCGACATGAAGGCCACCCATACGTCCACACCCGCCGCGCGTTCGCCGCCGCGTTGGTTGGGCACTAGGGCTTCGATCACAAGGTCATCTGAACGCTCAATCCCGGCGATCAACGCCTCGGCATCCGCCAGTTGCGGCACCGCGCGGGGTGATACGAACGACGTCGCTTCCAACCGGCGCACCCCTGCCCCAATCAGGCTGTTCGCGATCTTGATCTTCTGCGCGACCGGCACAAGATCCGGCCAGCTTTGCAGGCCGTCGCGCAGGCCAACCTCGGTTATGGTGACGGTTTGGCTCACTTTTGAGGACCCTTGAACACGTAGTCTTCGGTCGGGAAAACCCGCGTACGGACCTCATCGGCATAGGTCTCGAGCGCACCGCGCAGGGTCGGCAAAATCTGCGCATAGCGCTTGACGAATTTCGGCTTGAACGCGTCGAACATCCCGATCACATCGTCGGTCACGAGGATCTGACCATCGCAGGCCACGGAGGCACCGATGCCGATGCTGGGAACCGAAAGCGCCTCGTGCAGCTCGACCGCAATGTCTTCCAGCACGCCTTCGATCACCACAGCAAAGCAGCCCGCTGCGTCCATCGCTTTGGCGTCTTCCAAGAGCCGCTGACGCGCGCCGTCCTCTTTGCCCTGGGTTTTGAAGCCGCCCAGCGTGTTGATCGATTGCGGTGTCAGGCCGATATGGCCCATCACTGGAATGCCGCGCTCGGTCAGGAACTTGACCGTCTCGGCCATCTCAGCCCCGCCTTCCAGTTTGACCGCGTCACAGCCGGTTTCGCGCAAGATGCGCGCGGCACTTTCAAAGGCTTGTTCGGGACCTTTTTGGTAGAAGCCAAAGGGCAGGTCGACAACGATGCAGGCGTGGCTGCAGGCCCGCGCCACGGCGTGCCCGTGTCGGATCATCGTGTCCAGATCGATCCCCACCGTACTGTCATCGCCGTAGATCGTCATCGCGAGGCTGTCGCCCACCAAGATGAAATCCGCGACCTCGTCCACCAGCTTGGCAATCGGTGCGGTATAGGCCGTGAGTGCGACAATCGGAGTGCCGCCTTTCATTGCGCGGATGCTTTGGCTGGTCAGTTTCTTGGTGGCTTTCTTTTGAACGCTCATGTCGGCTTGTCCTGTCTAAGGGGTCCAATGCGCCATCGGCTGCCCGGCAACCGAGCAGTCAAAGGCGCAAAGGTAAGTGTTGGTGATAGAGCCTGCATAAAGCGTCCGCAGATCGGGGCCGCCAAAGGCTAGGCTGGTGGGGTTGTTCAGTGTCGCGCCGGTGTCCTGATAGATCAGGTCGCGCGTCAGGGTGCCGGCATCGAGCGCGGATTGGACCTCGGCCACGCGCTCCGGATCCCGCTCTTCGTAGACCACCAAGACGTCACCATCTTTGGACACATGCGCAATCTGGTTCGCGATGATGCAGGGCACCCAAAGATCGCCATGTTCATCCAGAGCCAGCCCGTCGGGATAGCTGCCCCGCGCGTATTCAGCCAGAACCTGGCGGTTGCTCAGCGTACCGTTGGCCGCGATATCGAACCGCGTGGTGCGACGCGCGAACGTTTCATTAACGTAGAGCGCGCCAAGCGCGGGGTCGATCCTGAATTCATTCGCCGAGATCAGCCCATCCGCCATGATCTCGACCGCGCCGTCCTTGAGCCTCGCAATATAGCCATCCGCTCGTGTGGCGCTGAGCGGCGCCGAGTGATCCGCCCGGGTCAGAACCGAAAACCAGATATCGCCCGCATGGTCGATTAAGACAAAGTTCGGCGTGCCATCGAGCTGTTCGACAAGTGGCGCAACCTCGCCGCCAGAGGCAATGGTCCAAAGACCCCCGGCAGGTCCGGTATTCGCTACTATCACGGTACCATCGGGCGTGATCGCGAAACCGTTGCTGACATGTCCCCGCATCCCTTTGTCACCGCGACTGGATTGACTGCCATCAGACCAAAGTATCTTCACGCCGCCTTTGGCATCACTGCACAGCACCGTGCCGTCTGGCATGGCTTGCACACATTCCGGGCGGCGCAATCCGTTGCCGATCATGCGAAGGTTACTGAGCACCGGGGTCGTCATTTCAGCACCACGTTCGGCAACCACGTTACAATCCATGGCTGCCAGACAAGCAGAAGCAGTACCCCGATTTGCAGCAACACGAAGGGAATGATCCCCTGATAAATCTCACGCATCGACACCAGATCACCCGCCGCGCCTTTGAGGTAAAAGAGAGCGAAGCCAAAGGGCGGTGTGAGAAATGAGGTCTGAAGGTTCACCGCCATCAACACTGCGAACCAATAGACAAGGTCTGTTTTGGCGACGTGATCCCCGAAGTCCATCAGGGCTATGATGGGCGCCACAATGGGCAACATGATCAGCGTGATCTCGATCCAGTCAAAAAAGAAACCCATCGCGAAAATGATCAGCATCAGCATCGCAAGGACGCCCCAATCGCCCATATTCAGGCTTTTGGTTATCTCAACGATAAAATGCTCCCCCCCGATGATACGGAAGACATAGGCAAAGCCCGTCGCCGCAACGAAGATGAAGAAGAACAATGCGATGGTGCGGATTGAACCGTCCATGGCCTCGCCCAGTATCTTAAAGTTGAGCCGCCCCCGTGCGAGGCCAAGGACCAGCGCCGCAAATGCGCCTATCGCAGCGGCTTCTGTCGGCGTGGCCAGGCCGCCAACGATGGAGCCTAGAACCGCAACGATGAGCATGGTTGGCAACGAGAAAGATACAATCGCCTCACGCCAAAGCCCTTTTTTTTCGGCCTCCGTCAGAGGCGGGATCACCGGCGCTTGATCCGGCTTCAACACCGTGCTGATGGCAATATAGATCATGTAAGTGGCTGCCAGGAACAAACCCGGTACGAGCGCCGCGACGAACAGTTTGGCAAGGTTGATCGTCAGGATATCGCCCATGAACACCAACATCACCGAAGGTGGGATTAAAATGCCCAACGTACCGGCGGACGCGACTGTGCCCGCCGCAAGCTTTGGGGAATAACCGTTCTTGATCATTGTGGGCAGTGCCATGACCGTCAGCATCACCACCGAAGCCCCGATCACACCGGTTGCCGCTGCCAGGATTGTGCCCATGCCGGTCACAGACAATGCCATACCACCAGGGACCGCCCGCAGCATCTTTTGCATCGTAAGCAATAGATCCTCAGCGATACGGCTTTTCTCCATGAGCACACCCATGAATATGAACAGCGGCACCGCGATCAGCACGATATTGTCGACCGATCCGCCAAAAATCCGGTTGGGTAAGAGTGATATCTGAACAAGCCGCATCTCGCCCAAGGCGATGGCGAACACAGCAAAGAAAAACGTGATGCCACCAAGAACAACCGCCACAGGGAGGCCGCTGAACATGCCGATGACAAGGCAACCGAACATCAGCGCCGGCAAAAGGTCTATTAGGATTTCCATAGGCCCTCACGCACAAAGGGTTCGTCCAGCTCGCCGCGCAAATGGGCAATAATGCGCAGCAGAACTGACCAAGCGCCAATCAAGGCGATCAGAGCCGAAAGCGGCACAACGGATTTAATGATCCAGCGATGTGTCAAGCCAAGGCTGACGGGCGAACGCTCTCCACGCGAGAACGACCTCTCAGCAAAATCAATGCCATACCAAATCACCACAAGTAGAAAGGGCGTCAGAAACAGAGCGATGCCCAGAATCTCCAATCGCGCCTTAAAGCGGCTTGAGAAATTCTGTGAAAGCACATCGATGCGTACATGTGCGTCGCGTGTATAGGCATAGCCAAAGGCCAGCAGAGCAATGGCACCATGGATGTGCCACTGCAGCTCGCTCAGCGCCACAGAGCCGGTATTAAAGAACTGGCGTCCTATGACATCGTAAATTACGACAGCAGTCAGGGCGAGCAACAAGATGCCCGCCAAGCGTGCCGCGTAAACGCAAAGCCGCTCAAAAAGATGTGCAATTTTAAGCATGGTTATCTTGTGTATTTGCGAGGGGCCGCAGCCCCCCGCAGTCTAGACTATCAGTCTAGGTATCCAAGCTCGGAC
>JBCBWJ010000068.1:0-9269 GCA_039817165.1 Pseudomonadota bacterium
TCGGCCTGGGCAATTTCACCGACCGGATGATGCAACTGGCCGATCTTGCGCAAACGCGCATCCATCGCGCCCTTCATGGCGAAAAACATCGGCAAGCGGTCGGTGCCCAGCCAATCGATCATCATCACCGTGTCCTTGCCGTAGGTTTCCGTGATGTCGAACACCTCGCGCTCCATGTATTCGGCGGAGACAGGCAGCGTCTCAAACTGCGACAGCATATGGCGGCGCAGCTCTGTCAGAACGGTGGTGTCGTTGGTGCCGATATAGAAGGTCGATTGGCTTTCGGGCTTTTGATAGGTATCGAGCCGCACCGCAAAAACCGCCAGTTTGCCCGCGCATCCGGCACTTTCGTGCAGGTGGGATTTGTCGGCATTGAACCGCGCGGGCGTTTTGGCGTCGACCTCGCGGACCTTTTGGGCATAGTTGCTGGACGAGGCCTTGAGGTTGGTGGCCGCCGGATCTGGATCGAATTTGCCCTGTTCCAGGCGGGTCAGAATTTCTTCGGGCGTATCGCCCAGATCAAGGCCCAGATGGTTGACAAGATGCAACTGGCCGTTCGCATCGACCTGCGCGTAAAGCGACAATTCGGTGTAGGAGGGTCCACGCTCCACGAGGGACCCGCCCGAACTGTTGCAGACGCCGCCGATGATCGAGGCCCCGATGCAGGACGAACCGATTACGGAATGCGGCTCTCGCCCCATGGGCGCAAGCAGCTTTTCAAGTTCAAAGAGGGTGGCGCCCGGGAAGGCCAGAACTTGACGACCGTCATAAAGCGTGTGCAGCCCGTCAAGGCGGCGCGTGTTGATCAACACCACGTCGCGGTCATAGCGGCCCGACGGCGTGGACCCTTCGGTGAGTCCAGTATTGGCGGCTTGCAGGATCACGATCTTGTCGGCAGCCACACAGGCCTGAAGCACTTTCCAAAGCTCTACAAGGTTGCCCGGTTGGACGACGCAGAGCGCCTCCCCTTCGCCGGACCGGAACCCGCGGCGAAACCGTTCCGTGGCACGCAGCCCGGTGAGCACGTGTTTGCGGCCTGCGACCTTGCGAAACTGATCAAGAAGTGCGTCGTTTGTCATCCTGCTGAAAACCTTTTCTGGGGCGCGCCGTCGCGGGGCGAAGCACTCAGAGTGCTGGGGGTCTCAACCGCGCGCCGAGTATCGTCGAGGGTCATCACGCTGATGGTAGAGCGGAAGGGGAGGGAAAAGCCAGTGTGCAGGTGACGCGGTGCCCGTCGCCGATCCTGGCGGACGCTATGGATTTCAGACAGGTTCATGAGGCCGCCCCTTAGTAGGCCACGGAGGGCAGCCACGTGGCGAGCTGCGGCCAGTAGAAGACGAGGAAGAGACCCAGAAGCTGCAGGAGAACAAAAGGGATGATGCCGCGATAGATGTGCATCAGCTTGATCTCCGGCGGGCATACGCCCTTGAGGTAGAAGAGCGCGAAGCCAACGGGCGGTGTAAGAAAGCTGGTTTGCAGCGTCACAGCCACGAGGATCACGAACCAGATCAGCGCTGGTTCGTCGACCACCCCGAAGCCCGGGATGTCCATGCCAAGCGCGTTCACGATAGGGCGCATCAGCGGAAGCACGATCAGCGTGATCTCGATCCAGTCAAGGACGAAGCCAAGCAGGAACACGAGGAACAGGATGAAGAAAATGGTGCCGTTAGGGCCCAGGCCAGTGGATAGGACCACATGTTCGATCAACTCATCCCCGCCCAGTTCGCGCAATACGTAGCTGAAAACTGTGGCGCCAAGGAAGATGGCAAAGATATAGGCCGTTGTGTTGAAGGTGGAGACGCAGACGTTCCAGAGCTTGGTGAGGTTCAGCTTGCGGTAGCCGAGCGCCAGCGCCGTGGCGCCCAAAGCGCCGATGCCGGAGGCCTCAGTGGGTGTGGTGAGACCGCCAAAAATCGAGCCCAGCACCGCGAGGATCAGCGCAAGTGTCGGCAGCACCGCGACCATGACACCTTTTACCGCGTCCCAATCGGGCCGCACCGCCCCTTCGGGCACCGGGGCGGCATCACGCTTGATCTGGGCGATGATGAAAATGTAGCTCAGGTAGAGCACGCCCAAAATCACGCCGGGAAAGACCGCCGCCATGAACAGATCGCCCACGCTGAGCGCCATCTGGTCGGCCATGATGACCAGCATGATCGAAGGCGGGATCAGAATGCCCAGTGTCCCCGAGGCGCTGACCACGCCTGCGGCGAGCGACGGTTTGTATTTCTGCTGCATCATGGACGGCAGGGATAGAACCCCCAGCAGGACAACAGATGCCCCGATGATACCGGTTGACGCTGCGAGAATGATCCCGATGAGCGTGACCGTGATGGCCAGACCGCCGCGCACAGTGCCGAAGAGACGCTGCATGGAGGTCATGAGCCGCTCTGCCACGCCGCTTTCATCGAGCATGAGACCCATGAAAATGAACATCGGCAGCGCCACAAGCACGGCGTTGGACATGGTCGCATAGACCCGGTTCACCACCGCCCCGAGGGTGAGGTAGTCAAGGCCCGTGAAGGTGCTTTCGAGCCCCGTCCAAAGCATCAGGTCATTGTCGAAAAGATACGCCAGTCCGCAATAGGACACCCCGACCCCGGCCAGCACCCAAGCCACCGGAAAGCCGGTAAAGAGCAGGCCGATGAAGCTCAGGAACATCGCGATGACGAGCTTTTCCTCGGTGGTTTCCACGAGGAAGGTCAGCGCGACAGTGATCGCCGCAAAGATCGCAAGAACCAGAACCACCCGGCGCAGGCCAAGGCCGTCTCGCTCCCCGTCTGGCGCGGCCCAAAGGGCGTGCGCGTCGTGGATCAAACGGGCGGTGGCCGCGAGGGCCAGTAGAACAAAACTGATCGGGATGGCCGCTTTGAGCGCCCAACGGGCAGGCAGGCCTGTGGGGCTATCGGAGCCCTCGTTGACGCGGAAGCTGTCGTAGAAGTAATCGTAGCCCTGGTCGATCATCAGATAGATGAACGGAACCAACAGGGTGAGAATGCCCAGAACCTCGACCAGGCGCTGTGTGCGGCGCGAGAGGTTCATGTGCAGCACGTCGACCCGTACATGGCTGTCGGTGACAAGCGCGTAAGAGATGCCGATCATGGTGACCAAGCCGTAAAAGTGCCACTGGATCTCATCGAGCTTGGGGTAATTCTGATTGAAGAGGTAGCGCAGGGCGACCTGGCTGAAGATCGCGCTCATCAAGAGGACATTGGCCCACATGACCACGTGCCCTACGGCTTTGACCCCTTTGTCGATCCTGACCGCGAGAGGAAAACGATCTGTCTCCTCATGCTCGAGGATGTTCTCGTAAGTTTCGATCGGATCTTGAGACGGATTGAGATCGGTCGGCATGGGGTCTCCTGACGGGTATAAACGTGTCAGATGGGTCAAGGGCGGGCCCGATGCGGCGATCAAAGACGAGACCGCGCGGCAGACGGGAATGTGAGGATAGCAGACCGGGGTGAAGGGAGGGGTCACCCCGGTCCAATTTGCGGCGCACTAGGGAAAATAAAGTGCGCCGCCTTGGGAGGATGCCTTAGTTCTTCTTCACACCCACATTGACATAACCAGCGTCACGGGGGAGGAAGGCGTTGGACTTCCAGACGTCATAGCCCGAGCGGAATTCATTGAGGTCCGCAAGAACCTTGGCGAAGTATTCATCTTTTGCGGCCTCTTCGGCGGCAACCTCGCTCCAGGTGGAGCGGAACACTTCCAGCATCTCGGGCGACCATTGCATCATGGTCACGCCGTTGTTGTTGATGTTGTCTATCAGCGCTTCGTGCTGGATCGCTTCCCCTTCGGCAAAGCTGTCCGCCATGGAGGCTTTGCACGCGTTTTCGATGATCGCCTGATGCTGCTCAGACGCCTCGTTCCAGACATCCTTGTTCACGAGCAGCTCAAACACGGTCGCTTGTTGGTGCCATCCGGGGAAGTAGTTGAACTTCACCAGTTTGTGGAACCCAAGACGCGCATCAATCGCGGGCATGGAGAACTCTGTCGCGTCGATCGCGCCTTTTTCCAGAGCGGGGAAAATCTCACCACCCGGCAAAAGCGATGTGGCCACGCCCAGTTTCTGCATGACTTTGCCGCCCAGACCGAAGAAGCGCATTTTCAAACCTTCAAGGTCTTCGACACCGTCGATTTCCTTGGCAAACCAACCAGAGGTTTCAGGTGCAATCACGGCGCAAGGAATGACCTTCACGTTGTAGCCGGCCTGATCATACATCTCTTGATAAAGGTCCATGCCGTTGCCGTAGTAGAGCCAGGCCATGTATTCGCCAGCCTCCGGGCCGAACGGCACGGCGGAAAAGAGCGGTGCGGCCGGGATCTTACCGGCCCAGTAACCGGCAGTCGTGTAACCGGAGTTGATCTTGCCCGAGGACACCGCGTCCAGAATTTCAAACGGCGGGACAAGTTTGCCCGGCTCATAGACCTTCATCTTGAGCGTCCCGCCAGACATCAAGTGCATCTGTTCGGCGACGCGGGGGATAGGGGAACCAAGGCCCGGCAGAGCCGTCGAGAATGCAATCGGGGTTTTCAGCAGCAGCTTATCGGCCGCAAGTGCGGGGGCTGCGGCAAGCGAGGCAGCAATGGCCAAGCTCATCAATGTCTTTTTCATGAGTTTCTCCTCCAAAGACTTCCAATTCTGACGCGGTCACCGTCGCGACGTCGCGCCATCCAATGGTTAATTATATTTACCACTACTACAAGTGATGAACAAAATTGACCAGAAAAGACTGACAGAGGTAAAGTTCCCTCTCAGTGCTTCATCCTAGTGATTGCCCCAAGTCGCCGCTTGGATTCTTTGATTCAGATCAAATCAACGATTTTTCGTTGGACAATCCTCAAAAATGACGGCCCAAGCAGGCTTGACCCGTGAGGCATAGAGGTTATCTTTATTTACCAGATCGGGCATTTCGCGAAAAATCACAGGATGATCAGTCATGGCCATAAGGACACCGTTTGAACCAGTAGGACACGATTCAGTGTCAGACGCGGCCACGGCCCAAATCGAGGATTTAATTGCCTCCGGCGTCTTGCGGCAGGGCGCAAAATTGCCGTCGGAGCGCGAATTGGCAGACATGCTTGGCATTTCGCGTCCAAAATTGCGCGAAGCGTTGCAAGTGTTGGAGGAGCGCGGACTTGTCACCACCAAGCACGGCGAGGGCACTTTCATTTCCGCACTGACCGGGCAAGCGATGCTGCCTGCTCTGCTTGCGCTGTATGGACGGCATGAACCCGCGTTTTTCGACTACCTCGAATACCGCCGCGAACAAGAGCGCTTCGCCGCAGGTTTGGCCGCCGAACGGTCCACAAAATCAGACAAGGCGCGCATCAAGGATATCATCGCAGAGCTGACGCGCGCTTGGAAAAACGGTGACAGTGATGCCTCTCGCGAAGCTGATTATGCGCTGCATACCGCTATTGTTGATGCCAGCCAGAATGCGACGATGATCCACATGATGGCGTCTGTCTTTGAGCTGACGCGGCAAAGCGTTTTCTACAATCGTGATTTTCTGACCGCGATTGACGGGTCAGGCAAGATGCTGCTCGACCAGCACATTGCATTGGGCGAGGCCATTCTGGCCGGAAACGTCGAGGCCGCCCGCCTTGCCGCTGGAGAACACATCGATTTTGTCGAACGCTCCTTCCGACTGGGCATCGAACAAGAGCGTCGCGAGCATTTGGCAGAGAAGCGGCGCATGCTTGCAGGTTAAAGCGAACTGCGTCGGCGGCGCTCACTCACTGCACCACCCCTACAGGTTTGCGGAGATGTCCGTTGCGCTGGCTGTGTTTGAAGGGTCGGTCGGCTGCTGGTTGGGACCGAAGCTCGGCACTCTTGCGCCCAAAGCTTGACGTACTTAGAGCAATGAAACACGCCGAGGCAACCGGCGTTGTGTAGTGGATCGACCTCAGCCTTCCAATTAAGTTTGGTGAGTTACGCGGAGCTACGCGAAGTTACTATAGGCTTGCTTTCGTTCGTTAAGTTTTTACTTCTAGCCACCCTAGGCTACGCCCAGTTTCGTTTCGTTTCCGATAAAATACAGACAAATGACACGACTTACAGAAACCTTCTGTCAAGCAAGTGCCGCACGCCAGTAAAGGCACTGCCAAATACTGGGACCCCGAAGTACAGGGCCTGGTCCTCTTCGTCGGGAAGACGGCCAAGATCTGATACTACTAGAAGGATGCGGGCGGGCACACACGACGAGAACTGATCGACAGATAGGCCACGATTGAAATCTCGGCGTGACCTTCGCGCATAAGATCCTGACCTTATGGAGCTTCTTCTCAATTCAAGCCAAACGAAAGCGCTGTTCGCCGGGTCGGAGACGGCGACGTTTCCCTCAGAAGCTGACATTCACGCAAGGTGCAGCATTGGGTCGTGGCCACAACCGCGGCCATAAGAGCCTACGCCGGATTTGCAGCGGCCAACGCAATTACGGCAACGTTCCCTTTTCTTTGTGGGAGGGCATGGCGGATCGGAGTATCAGTCATGCAAACATCAAACTTCCTTCCATTCACGCGTTGCGCCTAACCTGAGATAAGAGCCGCATCGTTGGTCAGACGCGACCGCTGAAGCCAAAGCATGTCTGGGCAATTCATGTGCGACTTGAGCTTGGCGAGAACGATCGTGACCTCGCACTCTTCGACACGGTGATCGACAACACGTCTCGAGGTTGTGATCTGGTGAGACTACTCATGAAAGACATAACTGCCATTGCCTATCACTTCGCCGGACTGGGGCAGTGATCCCCCGACGTCCAGGATCACAGAGCGAAAATCGTGTGTGTTTTGACGGCGCGAAGTCTCCAGTTTCGAGCCGGACACTGCTAACGTTCGTCAAGACCCTCGATCATTTAAGGTTCGGCTGGTTCGAGTTTGTTGACCAAAGGCAAGACTATCTGGGCACAGAACCCGCCATCCCTCCGGTTGCTCAGGGACAACTCACCGCCAATCTGCTCCGTGAACGCCTTCGCAATGGCCAAGCCTAACCCTGCGCCACCGGTATCCCGAGATCGGGACGTCTCCAACCTGCTGAAAGGCTCACTCATTTGTTTGAGATAGTCGGCAGGCACCCCGGGACCCTCATCCTGAACGCTGATTTGAGCTGCTCCTGCACCGCCACTCTCCAAAATAACACCCGCTTCGCCAGCATAGCGAATGGCGTTGTCGATCAGGTTGTTCAAAGCGCGCGACAGTGGTGCCGCCGCTATGTCAACGATTGGCGCCTGCAGGCGAATACTCAATTCGATTGGATCGCCCGCATCGACCCGATGCGCCACAAATGCCTCGAGCCACCCCTCCAGATCGACGCGTTCGGACAGTGAAGGCTTCGCTACAGCCTCGCCAAGCGAAAGCGTATCCTCGATCAGTTGCGTCATCTCTTCGATGTCACGAATGCTCTTGGCCTTTTGCGTATCATCTTCGATCAACTCGCTTCGCATGCGCAGGCGGGTCAAATACGTCCGAAGATCATGAGCCACGGCAGCCAGCGTATTCGTACGCTCGACGGTTAGCCGGACGAGTTTCGATCCAGCGGTATTCATGGCCAACGCCAAGTCGCGCACCGGTTTGGGTCCGGTTTCCGGCAAGGGCTCCAGAGGTGAAGATGTATTTACAGCGTCGACGAAGTTTTGCGACGCCTGCGCCAAACGCGAGAGCGGTCTGGCGTAGGTCAAACTCGCCCAGACCATAAGCCCAGTGATGAAAAGGCTCAAGAAGCCGACGACCAGACCGATCCCGTAAAGACCGACACTGCGCTGAAACTCTGCGCTGCTTTCAACGACGAGCGCGGTTCCATCGCTAAGGCGTATGACAATGATCAGGTCGTCGGTGAGAAGGGCGGTTCGCTGATTGGATCGGCCATCATGAGATCGGCTATAGACGCTGAAAGGCCTTTCGCCCAGAACGGCCTTATAAACTTCGATGACAGGAACGAACACCTCAATTGGGTTCTCAACCGGCGGCGTCGCCGCAAAGTCCGGTGCGATCGTCATCCTAAGCCCGCTTGAATTCGTTGCGACCAGAGCAAGTGCGCGTCCGTCTTCGTCAAGCCGGTCCAACAGTTCCGCAGCGGCGGCGGCCTGCCGCACCATAGGCGGCGCAACGAGGCTTCGGTCAAAGTTTGAGTTCATCTGGCTCAATGCAATCAAAAACGCAAAATTTAGAAGCGCAACGATCAAAGTGGTCAGGACGAGGCCGCGGACTCCCAGTATGCCGAGCTGCTGAAGAGCCTTCGGAACTAAGAACCGTTTTCTCCCTCGGTTGTTATTCATAACGCCTCAAGTCTTGGGCTTTCGGAGCCGCCGCACCTCGGCAGAGAACAGGTACCCATCACCCCGGATTGTCTTTATCAACCCGTTGCTTCCCCGGTCGGCAAGTTTCTTCCGCAGCCGGGAAAGCTGCACATCAATGGCGCGGTCGAAGGCGTCCGATGCGTCGCCCCGTGTCCAGTCCAGAAGCAGGTCACGGGACAAAACACGTTGGGGGCGCCGCGCGAACTCGGTGAGCAGCGCGAACTCTCCTGATGAGAGCGGCACCTCGGTTTGCGTCGCGTCGGATAAACGACGACCGTCCACGTCCAGCGTCCAACCATCAAACACAAGGACTTCCCGATTTGACCCGAGTTGTTCGTCGTCTGTCGGATCGCTGGGGACATGCGCTGCTGGCACGGACGCCGGCGGCATCTGATCCCTGCGCCGCAAGACTGCGCGAATACGTGCCACAAGTTCACGCGGATTGAACGGTTTGGACAGGTAATCATCCGCACCAACTTCAAGGCCAACAATCCGATCAAGCTCTTCCCCTTTCGCCGAGAGCACAACCACCGGCAAGTCTGACGAAATCCTTCGACAGATCGACAATCCATCCTCGCCCGGCATCATGAGGTCAAGAACGACGACGTCGGGCTGGAAAGTCGACACGTTTTGATCAAAAGCACCGCCGTTGGGGTAGCCTGCCACCTCGAAACCTTCGCGGATGAGATAGTCGACAACAAGCTGACGTATCTCATGGTCATCCTCGACCACGGCGATGCGCGTCATCTGGTCTGTCGGCCCGCCGGCATCTTGCGTCATCGTCACAGTTTCGCACCGTCATTCTTTTCTGTCTGCGTCTTCATTTGGAAACATATCTCTCCTGAGTTTCACCAAGATATCAGCCTGCAACAATCTGAAACACAAAAGGTGATATTTTTCGTTCCACTGAGAAATTGCTGAAATACTGCTGCAAAGCGCGTCCCTCACATTGTCTCCATCACAAAC
>JBCBWJ010000069.1:0-9229 GCA_039817165.1 Pseudomonadota bacterium
AGGAAGTCGTCAGCCAAGGGTCCTCTGAGAACCCGACCTTTCAGGTTGTGGAAGTGACGCGGGCCTCCAGTGCGCAGGTCAATTCATGGCCGAGCCCGTCGCATACAGATCACCGACCCTGGTTTCACGCCGATCGCGGGCCTGACAGTTCTATCATCCAAGGGGGCGACACCATTGAGGTGGTGATCTGGGACAACCAGGAAAATTCGCTGATTTCGAACGGCGAAAAGCAGACGCCTATTCCGCCGCTGTCCGTGTCATCCGCGGGCACGGTGTTCTTGCCCTATGTGGGGGACGTACGGGTGCGCGGCCTGACCTCGGGCGCGGCACGGGACCGTATCCAGAGCGAAATGGAAATGATTGTGCCAGCGGCTCAGGTGCAGCTGCGCCACATTCCCGGTCGAAACAATTCTGTCGACGTGTCGCAGGGCGTTCAGGTGCCGGGCCGGTATCCGTTGGACAGCCGCAACATGCAAATCCTCAGCGTTTTGTCGCTGGCGGGTGGTGTGAACCTGCAACTGCGTCATCCGCGCATTCGGTTGCAGCGCAACGGCCAGCTTTATGAGACCCGCATCGAGGACATCCTGGAAGATCCCAGCCAAAACGTGCGCGTGCGCGGCGGCGACGTGATCGCGGTGGTCGAGGATGATCGCAGCTTCAATTCCGTGGGGGCCAGTGGCCGTCAGGAGCTGATCTTCTTTGAAAAAGAGGACATGTCGGCGATGGATGCGGTGTCTGCGGCGGGTGGCGTGGACGGACGGCGGGGCAACCCGCGCGGTGTTCTGATCCTGCGTGACTATCACCCCCGTGACCTGACGCCCGGCCCGCGTGGGCCGGACATGCAGCAGGTTGTCTTTGCCTTTAACCTGACGAATGCGGATGGGCTGTTCGCAGCGCGTAACTTTGAGTTGGCGCCCAATGACACGCTCTTGATGACCGAGTCGCCCGTCACGGCGGTGCAGACCATCGCATCGCTTCTGGGCAGTGTCGCGGGCATTGGTCTGACGGCGGCGCGCATCAGCGACAACTGATAAAAAAAGGCCCGACCGATGGGGCGGGCCAATTTACTGAGATCTCAGGGCGTGGCGCTTTAGCTGCTTTGGAGCTCTGACGTGCATTTGCGCACTTCGAAGATCGCGTTGCGCGCGCCTTTGAGGTCGACCGTGACCATGTAGGGGGCATCGGGAAACGCGTAGAGCTCATCCGCTTTGCCAAGGTCATAGCGCAGATCGGTGTTGTTGCTCAGGATGTAGCCACCTTTATAGCCGCCCTCGAGATGCAAAGCCGGATTGGCCTCGCCCACATAGGTGTTGCCGTTGACCAGGATGGAAATGTCCTTGATTTCATCTTCGATCTCGGCGCCTTTGACGAACATGCCGATGTAGCCGTAATCGCCCGCTTTGGTCAGACCCATCTGCACCGCGCCGCCAAAGTCATCTGTGCGGACCATAAAGCAGGTGTTGCGGGTCTGATTGGCAAAGACGACCCAGTCCCCGGCGCGGCGAAACTCCTCGATGGTGTCGGTTGCGGCGGGCAGCACGTCATGGATCGATGTGGGCTCGTCCGAGGCGGTGGCAGGCATGGAAAGGGCGAGGCAGAGTGCGGCGCCGATGGTGAAATGATGCGTCATGTGAAATGTCCCTTTTGCAGTCATGATTTTGCGCGGGACGGCACCAATCCTTACGGGTCCGAAAAAAAGCCTCGCGCAGGATCACGATGAAAACACAACCTTTGGCTGTCAACTTGTTTTGCTAAAGGTACGCCAATCGTCACGCAGCTTTCACAAACTGTCGCATCAGGCTTGGCGTCTAGGATGGGGGGTGTTGACCCTGCCACGCGGCAAGTGCGGCGTTCTCCTGCGAGGGTGCACTTGCTGTTTCCATACCGCTTTGCGTGTCCGCGCTGGCAATTTGAGGGCTACGTGCGGAGAGCTGTCTGAGGCTTTCGATATTGGCGACAACCTGAGGGGTGCGGGCCATGGTTTCGGCCAGAGAGCGTTGAAAGTCCTGACCTTTCGCCTGATGGCGCGCACCAAAATAGAAGCTGACGATCACGCCCAAAAGCCACCACATCGGCTCCGGCACCAGTGAGATGCCCTGCATCCGTTCAGAAAACCACACCGGGTTCGACATGGCGGACACGAAAAGCGCAATGGTGCCGAGCGCCATCGCCGGGCGGGGGACGCGATTGAGGCCGTCGACGAAGCGGTCAAACCCGCCCTTTCGTTCTGGCGCGAATTCCGCGGCCATTTGCGACAGCGCCGCCGATTGCAGCAATGCGGCGCGTTTGTCGCCTGCCTCTGCGTTGATGCGAAAGACCTCTGCGGTGTCGGCCACGATGTTGCGACCGCCCCCGAAGATCAGGTTGAACAGGTTGGCGATCATCCCCATTTCGACACCCGTTCCTGAAACTCGGCCTCGGTCATGTGAAAGCGTGGAGAGATGAATTCTTCAGCGCGCTTGATCCAGCCGCCTTTGCCACCGGCCCGCGTCTGGGCGTATTTGCGGCTGGCAGGCCGTTGATCGGCGACTTGAAAGTAATAATTCCGCCGCGCGATCCCGTAGGCGTCGACAAGGTGGTCGGGGGCGGCGTGAAAGGCGGTGCGCGCGGCCTCGGCGGTTTGTGGCCCGATGACGCCGTCGACCGTGATGGTTTGACCCATCTGGCACATGAGACGTTGCAGGATTTTCACCGCGTTGCGGCCGGAATTGACATACATGTCAAACACCGTGGCCTGCATGGCTTCGGGCAGATGTGCGATGCCGGGCGCAGCATAATAGTGGTTCACGAAAATGGCTTCGGCCTGTTCGCGGGTCAGAACCTCGACATCGCGGATGTCCACGTCGCCGTCCTTGTCGAGATCAAGACCGAGGCGTCGCATCGTGTGGATGGTCACGCCGAAATTCGTAGCCCCGCCGGGATCGTCGGGATCGTTCACAAAGCCACCCTCGCGGTCGATGATGGCTTTGGCGATGTCGCGGATTTTTTCTGGGATCGGCATGGCTTTTCGCCTCCTGAACAGGGTGGCTCGAACCTTGCTGAGGAGGGTAAATGCCGCTTTAAACATGCGTGCGCTATGCCTTTGCGCCGGATTGTTTCTTGGCTTGCTTCCTGGCCGCGATCACCTTTTCCGCCAGATCGCGGGCGATGGCGAAAGCGCCTTTGATCTTGTCTGCGTCCTTGCGCCAATCGCGGCGCACGACGATTCTGTTGTCTTTGACCTTGGCCAGGCCGTTTTGCGCCTCGATGAAGTCCACAAGGCCCTGCGGTGAGGCGAATTTGTCGTTGTGGAATTGCAGCGTGGCTCCTTTGGGACCGCCATCCAGTTTGGCGATGCCTGCGCGTTTGCACATGGCCTTGATGCGCACGATGAGCATCAGCGTGTTCACTTCGCGCGGCAGTTTGCCGAAGCGGTCGATGAGTTCGGCGGCGAAGCCTTCCAGTTCAACTTTGGTCCGCAAGCCACTGAGACGGCGGTATAATCCAAGGCGCACGTCAAGATCGGGCACGTAGGCTTCGGGGATCAGGACGGGCACGCCGAGGTTGATCTGGGGCGCCCATTGATCGTCGGCCTCACTGAGGCCCTCCAGCTCGCCCGCTTTGATCTTGGCAATCGCCTCTTCCAGCATGGATTGGTAGAGCTCGTAGCCCACGTCGCGCATCTGGCCGGATTGTTCTTCGCCCAGAAGGTTGCCGGCGCCGCGGATGTCGAGATCCTGAGAGGCCAGCGTGAAGCCCGCGCCGAGCGTGTCGAGGCTGCCCAGAACGCGCAGGCGTTTTTCGGCGGCAGGGGTCAGCGGCATGCGCGGTTTGGTAGTGAGATAGGCGTAGGCGCGCTGTTTGGATCGGCCCACGCGGCCGCGGATCTGGTAGAGTTGCGACAGGCCGAACATGTCGGCGCGGTGGATGACCATCGTGTTGGCAGAGGGAATATCGAGGCCGGATTCAACAATCGTTGTGGCCAGTAACACATTGTATTTGCCGTCATAAAAGTCGTTCATGCGTTGGTCGAGCTCGCCCGCTGCCATTTGCCCGTGGGCCACGACATAGGAGACCTCTGGCACTTGGGTGGTGAGGAAGTCTTCGATGTCGGGCAGGTCCTTGATGCGGGGGACGACGAAGAAGCTTTGCCCGCCGCGATAGTGTTCGCGCAAGAGCGCCTCGCGGATGGTGACGGTGTCAAACTCGCTGACATAGGTGCGGATCGACAGGCGATCGACCGGAGGTGTGCCGATGATCGACAGGTCGCGCACGCCCGAGAGGCTCAGCTGCAGCGTGCGGGGGATCGGTGTTGCAGTGAGCGTGAGCACGTGCACGTCAGAGCGCATTTGCTTGAGGCGTTCCTTGTGGGTGACGCCGAAGCGCTGTTCCTCGTCGATCACCAGCAGGCCGAGATTGGCAAAACGCACGCTTTTGGCCAAGAGCGCGTGGGTGCCCACGACGATGTCCACCTCGCCGCGCGACATGGCCTCGCGGGTGGCGTTGGCCTCTGACGTGGACACAAAGCGCGAGAGGGGACGCACGGAGATGGGAAAGCCGCGGAACCGTTCGGCAAAGCTTTGATAGTGTTGGCGGGCCAGCAGCGTGGTGGGGGCAATGACGGCGACCTGGTAGCCTTGCATGGCCGCGACAAATGCGGCGCGCATGGCCACTTCGGTTTTGCCGAACCCTACGTCGCCGCAGATCAGGCGATCCATTGGCATGCCGGCCTGCAGATCGGTGATCACGTCCTCGATTGCACGCAGCTGGTCATCGGTTTCCTGATAGGGGAAGCGGGCCGAGAACGCCTCCCACGCGTGGTGTTCGGCCTCGAGCACCGGGCCTTTGCGCAAGGCGCGTTCGGCGGCGATGCGGATGAGCCGGTCTGCCATCTCGCGGATGCGTTCCTTGAGCTTGGCCTTTTTCGACTGCCACGCGCCGCCGCCCAGCCGGTCAAGCAGACCTTCTTCGTGGCCGTAGCGCGACAGCAGTTCGATGTTTTCCACCGGCAGGTAAAGCTTTGATCTTTCGGCATATTCCAGGTGCAGGCATTCATGTGCGGCCCCGGCGGCGGTGATCACCTCAAGGCCCTGATAGCGCCCGATTCCGTGGTCCACGTGAACGATCAGATCCCCGGGCGAGAGGCTCTGGGTTTCGGTGAGAAAGTTCTCGGCGCGGCGGCGTTTCTTGGGCGCGCGGATCAGACGGTCGCCCAGAATGTCCTGTTCGGAGATCACGGTGAGGCCGGGGGCCTCGAACCCCGCCTCAAGGCCCCAGACGGTGAGGTGCAGCCCGGTTTTGCCCACAGCGTCCACGTTGCGCACGGTGACAGCGCCCACGAGGCCTTCGTCCTCCACCAGGCCTTCGAGACGTTCGCGCGCGCCTTCGGAATAGCTTGCGATCACAACGGGTTCCGAGCCGATCTTCGCCTCAATATGGGATTTCAGCGCACCAAAGAGGCTGATGCTTTCCTGTTGGCGTTCGGGCGCGAAATTGCGGCCCACGCGCCCGCCTGCGTCGATCACATTGGGGCCCGGACTTGAGGCGAGCGGTGAAAAGGACAGCACGCGCCGGTCCGAGAGCGCGGCCTCCCAGGCGGCATTGTCCATGTATAGCTGATCTGGTGAGACGGGTTTATACACCGCATCTTTGCGTCCGCGCTGTTCGAGCGCGTGGCGGCGGGCCTCGTATTGGTCCTGCACGGCCTCCCAGCGGGCGTCGCGGGCGGCGGTGGTTTGGTGGTCGAGCGTCACGGACGCCCCGGGCAGGTGATCAAACAGCGTTTCGAGCGTTTCGTGAAAGAACGGCAGCCAATGTTCGACGCCGGCCTGTTTGCGCCCGGCGCTGACGGCTTCGTAGAGCGGGTCGTCGCTGCCTGCGGCGCCAAATTCGATGCGGTAGTTTTGGCGAAAGCGCCGAATTGCGGCCTCATCGAGGATCACCTCGCTGACCGGGGCGAGCTCTATCCGGTCGAGCTTTTCGGTTGTGCGCTGTGTTGCGGGGTCAAACTGGCGGATGCCGTCGAGCACGTCCCCAAAGAGATCGAGCCGCACCGGGCCGCCATCGCCGGGCGGAAAGATGTCAATGATGCCGCCGCGAATGGCATAGTCCCCCGGCTCTGTCACGGTGGGGCTTTGGACAAACCCCATGCGGACGAGGAAGGCGCGCAGGGCCTCTTCGTTGATTTGTTGATCAACTTCGGCGATGAAGGCCGCGTCTTTGAGCACCTCGCGGGCGGGCACCCTTTGGGTGGCGGCATTGAGCGTGGTCAGCACAACGCAGCGCGACGGACCACCATGAACAAGCCCCGCCAGAGTGGCCATGCGCGCCGCCGATATATCGGCATTGGGCGACACGCGGTCGTAAGGCAGGCAATCCCAGCCCGGAAAGGTCAGAACGGGCAGGCCGGGGGCAAAAAAGCGCAACGCATCCGCCATTTGGGCCATGCGTTTGTCGTCGCGGGCCACGTGGATCACCGGTGTGCCCGCGCGTTCCACCTCTTTGAGGACCAAAGCGGCGTCATACCCCTCTGGCGCGCCGCCGACGGAAATGTGGGCGCTGTCTGACATGCCGCTAATGGAGCGCGCTGAAATTGAGGTTTTGTAACATGCCCCAAAGACCGGTCACAAAGATCGACACAACACCGACGATCTGCGTTGTCATCCGGTGACGCGACATCATTTTGTAGAGGTCTTCTCCGCGCAGGTCCTCGCCCAGTATGCGGCGAGAGGAGGCCACGCAGATCAGGCCCACGATGCTCATCGGGAAGCCCATTAGAAACAGCGCCTGAGAAAACTCGTGGTCATAGATGAAGCCTAAAAGCACCAGCATGGTCAGCACGAAACAGCCAAAGCCCGCCATCAAAAGACCGGTCTCATCGGCGATGTTTGAAATGCGGCGGGTGTTGATGCGCACGAGCACCTCGACATCGTCCAGCTTTTGAGCGTCTTCGGCCCGGCGGGCGCGGGTCACCATGTCCCACGGCACGCCCAGCACCCAATGGCTGGTCGTGGACCAGATGACCGCCAGCATGATCCAGAACCAAAGGTTGGAAAAGCTGCGCATGTCGATGAGTTCGAATATCTCGGTGTAGATGTCCAATAGGGGTCTCGGCTTGCCTGTTTTTGGTCGCGCTTGGTGCGCGTATCTGCCTCTATTACCCTTGGTTGAGCGCGATTCCTAGACTTGAGATGCGCGTCTTTCCATGTCACTCACTGTGGACAGTTTTCGCGTCACCCAGAAGGATAGGCAGATGCGCCCCACCCAAGGTCCTTTTCCCCGCACTCGTTTGCGCCGCACCCGCATGTCGCCGGAGATCCGCGCGCTTGTGTCGGAGACGACGCTGAGCGTGAGTGACCTGATCTGGCCGGTGTTTGTGCGTGAGGGCGAGGGGATGGAAGAGCCCGTGCCGTCGATGCCCGGTGTGGTGCGGCGGACGGTCGACAAGGTCGTGGATGCCGCGCGCGAGGCGGCTGATCTTGGCATTCCGGCGATTTGTCTTTTTCCCTACACCGAGGCGCATAACAGGTCATCCGATTGTGCGGAGGCCTGGAACCCCGACAACCTGTCGAACCGCGCCACCCGTGTGATCAAAGAGGCGGTGCCGGATATCGCGATCATGACGGATGTGGCGCTCGACCCCTATTCGGACACCGGTCATGACGGGTTCGTGGTCGATGGCGAGATCGTCAATGACGCAAGCGTCGAGGCACTGGTGCGCCAAGCGTTGAGCCAGGCGGAGGCGGGTGTCGATATCATCGGGCCGTCCGACATGATGGACGGGCGGATCGGCGCGATCCGCGAGGCGCTGGAAGGGGCAGGCCATCCCAATGTGATGCTGATGTCTTATGCCGCCAAATATGCCTCGGCTTTTTACGGCCCGTTCCGCGATGCGGTGGGCGCGTCGAGTGCGCTGAAGGGCGACAAGAAGACCTATCAGATGGATGACGCCAATTCCGACGAGGCGCTGCGCTGTGTCGCGCGGGACCTCGAAGAAGGCGCGGACATGGTGATGGTGAAACCCGGCATGGCGTATCTGGACATCTGTCGGCGGGTCAATGACACGTTTGGAGCGCCCACATTCGCCTATCAGGTGTCGGGCGAATACGCGATGATCATGGCGGCGGCGCAAAATGGCTGGATCGACCGGGACCGCGCGATGATGGAAAGCCTGATGGCATTCAAACGCGCTGGATGCCGCGGGATCCTGACTTATTTCGCGCCAGTGGTGGCAGAGGCGCTGAATTAGCGCGGTTTCTTGCCTGTTGGCGCTTTCTCGCATGACACGCACGGTGGCTTGAGGTATACTTGGCTCAGACCGGAAAAATCCGGCGCGGTATTCAGGCAGACCACAGGTAACATCATGAGCAGACTAACCCGACGCACATTCGGCTTTTCCTTGGCGTCCGTGCCCCTATTGGCGGCATGCGGAAATGGCGTGGGGTCCACCCGCAGCCAAGAGATCGACGCGCGCGCCGACGCGACAATGAACTATCTTTTCACCAACTTTCCGGCCGCCCAGGAGGTGGACCGCAAAAGCACCGGCAAGCTGATCATGCCGCTTGTGACCGAAGGCGGGCTGATCGTGGGCGGTGGCTACGGTCGCGGCGCGCTGCGCGTGGGCGGGGCGACGGTGGACTACTATTCGGCCACAAAGGGCTCTGTCGGGTTGCAGATCGGGGCGCAGCAGTTTGCCCATGTGCTGTGGTTCATGACGGAGGATTCCCTGAGCCAGTTCCGGCGCGCGACCGGATGGGTTGCGGGCGCTGATGTGGAATACGTGTTCAATGATCAGGGCGCGAACCTGCGGGCGGACACCGTGACGACCACGGCACCGGTCGTGGCGGTGGTGTTCGGTCAGGCGGGCGCGCTGGTGGGGGCCTCGCTTGAAGGCATGAAATACACCCGGATCATTCCGTGAAGATATGCCGCTAAGGGCCCGAATTCATTAAATGAATTCTGCCGCACTCTTTGAAAGGGTGCGCGTGTCTCAGTGCAGCGTGAATTCCCCAGTCATCTGGCGCCACTCGCCGGGTGATATCATCTTGCGGTGGGTGAACTGCACAGAATGCAGCGGGCCGTCGATCTCTCTTTGCCAGAATTCCACGAAATCGAAAAGCTTGGGGTGGTCCGGGGCAAGATCGTATTCCTGCCAAATGAAGGAGTTCAGAACGTTGGTGTAATCGGGCATCCGGTAGAAAATCTCTGCTGTCGTCAGCCCGTAGCCTTGCAGCATCAGGCAGATCAGAGA
>JBCBWJ010000006.1:0-20931 GCA_039817165.1 Pseudomonadota bacterium
TGGTGATCACCGAAGGATCGGTCCACAACCCTCTGGAAAGGCTTGAAAAAGGCGCGCCCGCCACCTGGTTTTTGGCCCAAGGTGACCCGCGCCAAAAACGCAAGCAATGGATCGCGGCGATGAAGCCCAAAGGCCGCGTGCATGTGGATGCAGGCGCTGAACGCGCGCTCACCACGGGCAGTTCGCTTTTGCCCGCCGGTGTCAGCGCCGTGGACGGGACCTTCACCCGCGGCGACACGGTCGAGGTGGTCGCCGCCTCAGGTCAGGTTTTGGGCCAGGGTCTGGTGCGGTATGACGCCCAGGACGCCGCCCGCATCAAACGGCTGAAAACCCAGGAAATTGAGGCGGTTCTGGGCTATCCTTCACGTGGCCCCCTGATCCATCGCGACGATCTGGTGTTCTGAAACGCATATGCTAGGCTGATGATCATGAAAGACATTGACACCATACCCGCCCTGATGGCCGAGATCGGCGCCCGCGCCAAAACCGCCGCCGCGCGGTTGGCCACGGCTTCTGCGGAGGCGAAGACCAAAGCGCTGAACGATGCCGCCGATGCGCTGCTTGCGGCCGAGGACGCTATCCTTGCGGCCAATGCGCAAGACATGGATTTTGGGCGCGACAAGGGCCTCACCGACGCAATGCTCGACCGTCTCTTGCTCACCCCTGAACGGATCGCAGCCATGGCGGCGGGGCTGCGCTCTGTGGCTGCGCAAACCGATCCGGTGGGCGAGGTGATGGACGAATGGACCCAGCCCACCGGGCTCCATATCCGCCGCGTGCGCACGCCTTTGGGTGTGATCGGCGTGATCTATGAAAGCCGCCCCAACGTGACCGCCGATGCCGGCGCGCTTTGTCTGAAATCCGGGAATGCGGTGATCCTGCGCGGCGGCTCGGAAAGCTTTCACTCCTCTCAGGCCATCCATGCCTGCCTTGTCGAAGGCTTGCACGCTGCCGGGCTGCCGGAGGACGCGATCCAGCTTGTTCCAACCCGCGACCGCGAGGCCGTGCGCGCCTTGCTCACCATGACCGACAGCGTCGATGTGATCGTGCCGCGCGGGGGCAAAGGCCTTGTGGGGCTGGTCCAGCGCGAGGCCCGCGTGCCAGTCTTCGCCCATCTCGAAGGGATCGTGCATATTTATGTGGATAAGTCTGCCGACCTTGAAAAAACCCGCAAGGTCATCCTGAACGCCAAGACCCGCCGCACAGGGATTTGCGGCGCCGCAGAGTGCCTTATCTTCCATTCGGATGTTGTTGAAACCATTGGAAAATCCGTAATCGCGGACTTGCTCGCTGCGGGTGTCGAAGTGCGTGCCGACGAAAGCTTGCAATCCATCCAAGGCACCGTGCCCGCCACAGCACAGGATTGGGGACAGGAATATCTCGACCACATCATCGCCGCCCGCGTGGTGCCCGACATCGACGCCGCCATCGCCCATATTCGCGCGCACCATTCCCAGCACACCGACTGCATCATGACCGAAGAGGAAGCCGCCGCCGACCGCTTCTTTGCGGAGCTCGACAGCGCGATCCTCATGCGCAACGCCTCCACCCAGTTTGCCGATGGCGGAGAGTTCGGCATGGGCGCGGAAATTGGCATCGCCACGGGCAAAATGCACGCGCGCGGCCCGGTGGGTGCGGCGCAACTGACAAGCTTCAAATATCTGGTCGTGGGCGACGGAACCGTCCGGGCCTAGAACCTCAGGCTGAGCACATCACCGCTGGAGGTGATGCTCAGCGTCCGCCCCAATTGCCGCAACACATCCGGCAGCACGGCAAATTGCACCGCTGCCGGCGCGATTTCGACCTCAGGCACATCGCCGCGCAGCACATCCCAGGGCTGGCCCTCCAGCATCAGTTTGGGCCCCTTCGCATCGACCGTCCAGATGTTGTCCTGCAGCGTGACATCAATCCGCCCGCCGGTGCCAAGCGCCACTTCGGCACACATCAACGCCAAAAGGGCCGCTTTGGTTTCCGCGCGAGAGTGATCATCGGTCACATGCCAATGCACATCGAGCCGCCCACTGATGAAGATGCCTTTGAGGATCTGAACGATCTCGGTGCCGCGCACCGGATGGGTCGCATCAATCCGTCCAAAATCGCCGAAGGCCAAGCGATAGTATTTGATCCGTGCGGCCGCACTTTGAGCGCTCTGGTTCACCAGTTCCACTTCGGGGCTCATCGGCAGCCCGGCCAGTTCCATCAATTCCAACCCGTTTGTGACGGCCCCGATGGGGCTGATCAGGTCATGGCAAATGCGTGAGCTGATCAAGCTGGCCAGTTTGTCATCTGTTTGGGCCAAGGGCGGCGTGTCCTTTGATGGAATTGTATCGCGGTTTCAGAATGTTACGGGGGATGCGCGCCCCTTTCGCAAGCGCCGTTACAAAACCACAACCCTAGTTAACAAAAGGTTAACACGCGCTCAGGTTGTTTAACACTCTTTATGGGAGAGTGCCGTTGAAAAGCCGGGCCGGGGCGCATAGAACCCCCGGAGATCAAGCGGGACGGCGAGGGCCAAAGGCACCATGGGCGATCATGCGCGCTTTGAAGTGAGACTGGCCAGGGACGACGCCGATGTGCGCGCCGCCCAGCGCTTGCGCTATCGGGTCTTCGTTCAGGAACTGGGCAGCGACGGCCCGCTGGTGGATCATGAGGCGGGCCTCGAACAGGACCGGTTTGACCCCTATTTCGACCATTTGCTGCTGATCGACCGGGCGCGCGATGAGGCCGTTGTTGGCGTGTACCGCCTGCTTTTGAGCAACAAGGCCACTGAGATCGGACAGTTTTACTCCGAGGATGAATATGACCTCAGCCTCTTGCACGCCTCGGGTCGCAAGCTCCTGGAATTGGGCCGGTCTTGCCTTGCGCCGGACTATCGCGGCGGGGAAGGGATGCACCATCTGTTCAGTGGCCTCGCGGCCTATGTGCTCGACCACGAGGTGGAGATCCTCTTTGGCGTGGCGAGCTTTCACGGCACCGATCCACAGGCCCTCGCCGCGCCCTTGTCCCTGCTTTACCACCGCCATCTCGCGCCGGAGCCTCTGCGCGTGCGGGCGCGCGCCGCGCAGTATCATTCCATGAACCTCATGCCAGAGGACCAGATCGACCGCCGTGCAGCCATCCTACAGGTGCCCGCGTTGCTCAAGGCCTATTTGCGGCTCGGGGGCTTTGTCGGCGATGGGGCCTTTGTCGATCATGCCTTCAACACCACCGACATATGCCTTGTGATGGACACGCAGCGCATGAATGAAGCGCAAAAAATGCTGTACACAAAAGGCGTTGCGCTATGACCTTCACGTGGTCCCCGACGGAGACACCGCCCGAGATCAAGATCACCCGATTGGGCTGGGTCCTCATTGTCTTGCGCGGTGTACCGCTTTTGGCCGTGCTGATCGGCGGCGTCGTCCTCATGGGCCTTCTGCGCCTGATCGAGCGCCCCCGTCACGGGTTGGCCCGCCCTTGGACACCAGCGATCACAGTCATGGTCTGCCGTCTCGCCCTGCGCATCCTCGGTCTGCGTCACCAGGTCGAGGGCAAGATCATGGGGCAAAGCGGTGCGCTCGTGGCCAATCATTCCTCTTGGCTGGACATCTTCGTGCTCAACGCCGCAACGCAGCTTTATTTCGTTTCCAAGGCAGAGGTTGCGGGCTGGCCCGGGATCGGCCTTTTGGACAGGATCACCGGCACGCTCTTCATTGCCCGCGACCGCACCCAAGCCCGCGCCCAACAAGAGCTGTTCGAGGCGCGGCTCAAGGAAGGTCATCGTCTGCTCTTCTTTCCCGAAGGCACTTCTACCGATAACTTCCGTGTTTTGCCCTTTAAATCAACGCTTTTCGAGGCATTCTTCACCAAGGAATTACGCGAAACGCTCTACATTCAACCCCTCAGCGTGGTCTACACTGCCCCGGGTGGTCAGGACCCGCGGTTTTACGGCTGGTGGGGCGACATGGAGTTCGGCCCTCATGCCTTGGCCTTACTTGCCACACCCCGCGGTGGGTCGGTCAGGATCGTCTGCCACCCACCCGTGCCGGTGCGTGACATGCCGGACCGAAAGTCGCTCGCCGCCAAGACAGAAGCCGCGGTGCGGCACGGCATGCCCCACGCGCGCCAAACCGATCACTAGCCCATCGCATCCGTCAGCGCAGCCAATGCCACCACCGGATCCTCGGTGTTCCAGATCTCAGTGCCAATGCCGAAAAAGTCTGTTACGCCAGACAATTCCGAGACATAGTTCACGTCGAGCGCCCCCTCCGCCACGACCGGCACCTCGATCATCTCGCTCCACCAGGCAAACAGGTCCGCCTCCGCCTGGCTGCCATCGCCAAGCGCGCTCGCGCCTGCCGGGCCGAAACTGACGTAATCCGCGCCCGCTTCGCCCGCAGAAATCCCATTGTGGCGGCTAGTGTGACAGAAACTGCCGACAATCGCGTCCGGGCCAAGCGCCTGACGCGCCGCACGCACCTGCCGCGCCCCATCCAAAAGATGCACGCCGTCAAGGCCCAGCCGCTCTGCCAGCACGAAATGCGTCTCGATCACCAGTGCCACGTCGCGGGCATGGGTGACCTCCCGACAGGCATCTGCGGCGCGCGACAGCTCCGCCTCATCATGGGTGGACAGCGCCAACCGCACGCAGGCCACATCATGGGCGTCCAGCACACGGGCCAAATCGGCAGGAAATCGGCTCAATTCGAACTCAGGGGGCGTGATCAGGTAGGTTTGCGGCCCCTCAGGGCCCGAAGTGTCTGCATCCGTCATGGCGGCCCTCTTTGGTCGTCCAGCCCCTATAACGGCGTTTCCCGCATCCTGTCCATCCGCTCTTTTCAGCCGGTGCAATCCCCCATAAACCCCCCCGAGAAGGAGCCTCGCTTATGCCAAACACCCCAAATCAACCGGTTTTCGTGCTGGTGCGCCCGCAAATGGGCGAAAACATCGGGGCGGCGGCGCGGGCCATGTGGAATTTCGGCCTTGATGCGATGCGCGTGGTGGCCCCGCGCGACGGCTGGCCCAATTCCAAGGCCGTCGCGATGGCCAGCGGGGCAGGGCGGCTTTTGGACGAGGCGCTCATGACCGACACAACGCAGGCCGCGTTGGAAGATTGCGAGACCGTCTTTGCCACCACGGCCCGCCCCCGCGGTCTGACCAAACCCGTGGTCACGCCCGAACGCGCCATGCAGATCGCCGCGGAAAAGATCGCCCAAGGCGGCCGCGTCGGCGTTCTGTTCGGGCCTGAACGCGCCGGGCTTGAAAACGACGATATCGCGCGCGCCAACGCGATCATCAACGTGCCCGTGAACCCTGAATTCCCGTCCCTCAACCTCGCGCAATGCGTGCTTCTGACGGCCTATGAATGGCGGCGCGCGACCGAAGATGTGGCCGCAGAGCGCATGGAAATGGCCCAGGCTGATTGGGCCAGTCACGCAGATATCGAAACCTTATCAAGCCATTACGAGGAGACACTCAGCGCCGCGGGCTTTTTCTTCCCCGAGGCCAAGGCGCAAAACATGAAAACCAACCTGCGCAATATGTGGAGCCGGATGCCGCTCACCCGCGCCGATGTGCAAATGCTGCACGGTGTCCTGCGACAGATGGTGCGGTGGAAAGAGCGTTGAAGCGTCGCGCCCATCCACATAGTGTCTGGCACGCAGTCCCGTCAGGAATATATGTCAGCCATGGCCAACAAGCGATCCATCTTTGAAGACGTCTCCTCCGAGGCTCAAACCCGCGCCACACCCACCACCGGCGTGATCGACAAGGGCCGCACAGGCTCGCGGTCACTGGTGCGGATCTGGCTCATGGTGCTGTTTGCCTTCGTGGTGCTGATGATCTCGGTGGGCGGGCTGACGCGGCTCACCGACAGTGGGCTGTCGATCACCGAATGGGATCTTGTCACCGGGGCGATCCCGCCAATGAACGCGGCTGACTGGCAATCGGAGTTCGACAAATACCGTGCCATCCCGGAATATCAGTTGCAAAACAAGGGCATGAGCCTGGAAGAGTTCAAAGTCATCTACTGGTGGGAATGGGGCCACCGGCAGTTGGGCCGCGTGATTGGCCTCATCTGGGCCATCGGGTTTTTCGGCCTGCTGCTGACCCGCGCCATGCCCACGGGCTGGACCGGGCGGTTGCTTTTGCTGGGTGCGCTCGGCGGGCTGCAGGGCGCGATCGGCTGGTGGATGGTGTCCTCCGGCCTCACCGGCACCATGCTCGACGTGGCCAGTTACCGCCTTGCCACCCATCTGGGGCTGGCCTTTGTGATCTTGGGCTTCATCACCTGGTACACGCTGCACATGTCGCGGCCCGAGCGCGATCTGATGCAGGCCCGGCGCGAACGGGAAGGGCGGCTTTTTGGCCTCTCCACCGGTGTGCTGCACTTCACCTTCCTGCAAATCCTTCTGGGCGCGCTTGTGGCGGGGATCGACGCCGGGCGCTCCTTCACCGATTGGCCGCTCATGGGGGGCAGCTTCCTGCCGCTCGAGTTTTGGCGGGCAGAGCTCGGCCTGCGCAACGTCTTTGAAAACGCGGGCTTCGTGCAGTTCGTCCACCGCATCACCGGGTATCTGCTGCTGGCCTTCGCCGTCTTTGCCTGGGTGCGCAGCCGCCAAAGCGCGCATGCCAAAACGCGCGCCGCCTTCAGCCTGATGATGCTGGCCATGACCGCCCAGATCGTGCTCGGCATCGTGACCGTGCTCAACGCCGCCCCTTGGCAAATCGCGATCCTGCATCAGCTGCTCGCGGTCGTTGTCTGGGTCCTCATCTTGCGGGCGCGGTTCCTCAGCCAATATCCCATCGTCCAATCCATCCGAGGATAGATCATGACCGCATTTGACGCGCTGATGGCCCATGACCGCCAGACCCAGGCCTTGGGTCAGGTGGCCGGTCGGCTGGGCTGGGATCAGGAAACCATGATGCCCCCCGGGGCCGCCGATCAACGCGCCGAGGAACAAGGCGCGATGGAGGCCGTTCTCCACGCCCGCCGCACCGACCCGCGTGTGGGAGAGTGGCTGGCAGAGGCAGAGCCTGCCGATGACGTGTCCCGTGCCAAACTGCGCGAAATCGCCCGCGGCTACGCCCGCGCCTCCAAAGTGCCGGTGGATCTGGCCACAGCGCTCGCCCGCCTCACCAGCCGGTCCCAAGGCATCTGGGCCGAGGCCCGCGCGCGCGATGACGTGGCCCATTTCCTGCCCGTGCTGGAAGAGGTGGTCGCTCTCAAACGCCAAGAGGCGCAGGCCATCGCGGGCACGGACGTGGCCCCCTATGACGCTCTGGTCGAGGATTTCGAACCCGGCGCCACGGGGGCAGAGCTGCAAACCCTCTTTGACGCCATGCGCCCCGGCCTTGTGGACCTGCGCACCCGGGCCCTCGCCGCAGAGCCCGGCCCAACCCTGTCCGGCACCTTCCCGGCAGACATGCAGCTGGAGCTTGCGACATCCGTGGCCACCCGCTTTGGCTATGACACCGCGCGCGGACGGCTCGATCTGGCCGTGCATCCGTTCTCGTCAGGCTCGGGCGACGACGTGCGCATCACCACGCGCACAGCCGAGGATGACCCGTTCAACTGCCTTTATTCCACGATCCATGAGACCGGGCACGCCTGCTATGAACAAGGCATCGACCCGGCCTACCGCCTCACCCCGCTGGGCCGCGGTGTCTCCATGGGCGTGCATGAAAGCCAATCGCGCATCTATGAAAACCAACTGGGCCGGGGCCGCGCGTTTTGCGGCTGGCTCTTTGCACAGATGCAGGACCGGTTCGGTGATATCGGCGTGGCAGGTCCGGAGGCCTTCTACAAAGCGGTCAACCGCGTACATCGCGGCTACATCCGGACAGAGGCCGACGAGGTGCAATACAACCTCCACATCATGCTGCGCTTTGATCTCGAACGCGCGCTCGTCGCGGGCGATCTCAGCGTCAAGGATCTCGAGGCCGCATGGAACGACCGGTTCGAGGCTGATTTCGGCTACGCGGTCGACAAACCCTCCAACGGCGTGCTGCAAGACGTGCACTGGTCGGTGGGCCTCTTTGGTTATTTCCCGACCTACAGCCTCGGCAATGTCTATGCGGGCTGTCTTTACAACGCGCTGACCACGCAGGTCCCTGACCTCGATCACGCGCTGGCCCAAGGTGACCCGAGCCCCGCCACCACATGGCTCAAAGGCGCGCTGCAATCCCATGGCGGTCTGCGCACCCCCAAGGACACGATCACCCATGCCTGTGGCGCGGCCCCCACATCCGCCCCCCTCATGGCCTATCTGACCGAGAAATTCAACGCGCTCTACCCGGGGTGACACCCCCATACCCAGACCTCCCTGCCTATGCTAGGCTCACCCCGGCACAGGCAAAAAAGGGAGGTGTCTCATGACCGTCAGAACCACCAACGGGCGCGGCATGCTCTATGACAGCGTCCTTGATACGGTGGGCAACACGCCCTGTATCCGCATCAATCGCATCGCCCCGGACAACGTCACAGTTTACGTGAAATTCGAAGCGTTCAACCCGGCAGGCTCTGTCAAGGACCGGCTTGCGCTCAACATCATAGAGGCGGCCGAACGCGACGGCACGCTGCAACCCGGC
The DNA here is from genome assembly GCA_039817165.1 of Pseudomonadota bacterium. Taxonomy (GTDB): domain Bacteria; phylum Pseudomonadota; class Alphaproteobacteria; order Rhodobacterales; family Rhodobacteraceae; genus Roseovarius. The sequence goes on from JBCBWJ010000006.1 coordinate 8,569, forward strand.
CAGACGGTGGTCGAGGCGACGTCGGGCAACACAGGGATCGGGCTCGCCATGGTCTGTGCGGCCAAAGGCTATCCGCTGGTCGTGACCATGGCCGAAAGCTTTTCGATCGAGCGCCGCCGCCTCATGCGGTTTCTGGGCGCCAAGGTCGTGCTCACCCCCAAAGAGCTCAAGGGCTTTGGCATGTACAGCAAGGCCAAGGAACTGGCCGAGGAGAATGGCTGGTTCCTCGCCAGTCAGTTCGAAACATCCGCCAATGCCGATATGCACGAAAACACCACCGCCCGCGAAATCCTCGCTGATTTCGACGGTGAGCGGCTGGACTACTGGATCACCGGCTACGGCACCGGCGGCACGGTCTCCGGCGTCTCCCGCGTGCTGCGGCGCGACCGCCCCGACACCAAGATCATCCTCACTGAGCCCGACAATGCCGCGATCCTCGCCTCGGGCTACATCAACACCCGCAACACGGGCAACCAACCCACCGAAAGTCACCCCGATTTCAACCCGCACCCGATCCAGGGCTGGACGCCGGATTTCATCCCTTACGTCCTGCAAGAGGCCATCGACACGGGCGGCTATGACGAATTGATCCCGGTCGCAGGTGCGGACGGCATCGCGTGGTCCCGCAGGCTCGCGGCCGAAGAGGGGATCTTCACCGGCATTTCCGGCGGCTCAACCTTCGCCATTGCGATGGGTCTGGCCAAGGACGCGCCAGACGGTTCCGTGATGCTGGTGATGCTGCCCGACACCGGAGAGCGCTACCTGTCGACCCCGCTTTTTGACGGCATTCCCGAAGGCATGTCCGACGAAGAGCAGGCCATCTCGCTCTCGACCCCGACCGCACAAATGACGGGCGACTAGCGCGAAATGCAAATAATCTGAGCCATCAAGTATCACCTAACCTGTTGAAATCTCTGATTTCAGGCAAGGTTAGGTGGGTCAGGTTTTTGCATTTCTGCTATAGCGCGGCACGAAAAAAAACCCCGGCACCTCATCGGAAGCCGGGGCTCAACGCGTCGTTTTGCAGAACGGTTCAGGCGACCATTTTCTCCACCACGTCACCAAACGAGGACGGCGTCGGCACAATCGACACGCCCGCATCCTTGAGGATATCGACCTTTTCCTGCGCGGATTCGCCAAAGGCCGAGACAATCGCGCCCGCATGCCCCATCCGACGGCCTTTGGGGGCCGACAAACCGGCAATATAGGCGGCAACAGGCTTGGTCATGTGATCGCGAATGTATTCTGCGGCCTCTGCCTCCTGGGGGCCACCAATCTCGCCCACCAGAACCACCGCATCGGTGTCGGGATCCGCTTCAAAGAGCTCCATGATGTCCTTGAAGCTTGATCCGTTGATCGGATCCCCGCCAATCCCGATGGAGGACGACACCCCAATGCCCCGCTCCGACATCTGGCTCGCGGCCTCATAGCCCAGCGTGCCCGACCGGCTCACGATGCCCACGCGACCGGGCTTGTAGATATGGGGCGGCATCAGACCCGCAAAGGCCTGACCCGGCGTGATCACGCCCGCGCAGTTCGGCCCGATGAGCCGCATCCGCTTGTGCTCTTTGTAGCGGCGCATGTACCGCTTCACCCGGATCATGTCCTGCGTCGGCAGGCCGTCGGCAATGCACACACAGGTCTTGATGCCCGCATCGGCGGCTTCCATGATCCCATCCGCGGCAAAGGGCGGCGGCACGAAACTGATCACCATGTCCGCTTGGGTTTCCGCCACCGCACCCTTCACGGTGTTGAAGACCGGCAGGCCCAAATGGGTCATCCCGCCTTTGCCCGGCGTCACGCCCCCGACCACATTGGTGCCGTGGTTGATCATGTCTTGCGCATGGAATGACCCGATGCGGCCTGTGAATCCGGTGACAAGCACCTTCGTCTCAGAGGTGATGATAATCGCCATCACACGGCCTCCTTCATATGAGAATTTTTCCACTGACCCACAACCAGGTCAGCGGCCTCGGCCAACGTGTTCGCCGTGCTGATGTTCAACCCGCTTTCGGCAATGATTTTTTGACCCTCTTCGACGTTGGTGCCTGACAGGCGCACCACCAGAGGCATCGTGATCTCCAGCTCCTTGACCGCGCGGATGACACCTTCCGCGATCCAGTCACAACGGTTGATGCCTGCGAAAATATTGACCAAGATCGCCTCGACATTCTTGTCGTTGAGCACCGCCTTGAACGACATCAGCACCCGTTCGGGGCTCGCGCCACCGCCCACATCCAGAAAGTTCGCAGGCTCGCCCCCGGCCATCTTGATCATGTCGAGCGTGGCCATCGCCAGACCCGCCCCGTTCACGATGCAGCCGATCTTGCCGTCGAGCCCGATGTAGTTGAGCCCGCGATCGCCCGCATAGGTCTCGCGCGGGTCCTCCTGGCTCTTGTCGCGCAGCTCCGAGATGCTTGGATGGCGGAAAAGCGCGTTTTCATCAAAGCTCAGCTTGGCGTCGAGGGCCACGATCTCATTGCTGGTCGTCACGACCAACGGGTTGATCTCGACCATCGCCGCGTCGTTCTGGCTCATCAGCTCGTAACAGCCCATGATCGTCTTGGTCGCCTGGGTGATCAACGGCGCCTCCAGTCCCAGCTGAAAGGCAATCTCACGGGCCTGAAAGGTCTGCATGCCCACGGCCGGATCGACCACCGACCGGATGATCGAGTCCGGTTCATTTTCCGAGATGTCCTCGATCTCCATCCCGCCCTGGGCCGAGGCCACGACCACGACGCGTTCCAGCGTCCGGTCCATCACGAAGGCCAGGTAAAGCTCTTGGGCAATATTTGTGGCCTCTTCGACGTAAAGCCGGTTCACCAGCTTGCCCTGCGGTCCTGTCTGATGGGTCACAAGTCGCCGTCCCAGCATCCACTGCGCAGCCTCTTGCACCTCTTCTTCCGACGCACAAATCCGCACGCCGCCGGCTTTGCCACGCGCGCCCGAATGGATCTGCGCCTTCACCACCCATTTGTCCCCAGACAGCTCCGAGCAGCGGTAGACGGCCTGTTCAGGGCTATACGCAATGCCGCCCCGCGGCACGTTCACGCCCAAATCCCTGAGCAGGGCCTTCGCCTGATATTCGTGGATATCCATGATGTTATCCTCCTCTTTTAATCTCGTCTTTAACCCTTGGCCGCAATCGCGTCGGCCACGACAAGCACGTTGTTGGCCATACGCTCACTGGCCGCATCAATCATCTTGCCGTCGAGGGCCGCCGCACCCTTTCCGGCCGCTTCCGCCTTGCGCAGCTCTTCGATGATGCGCCGCGCGCGGTCGACTTCCGCCTCGGGCGGCGAAAAGACGTCATTGGCCAGATCAATCTGTGTGGGATGGATGGCCCATTTGCCTTCGATCCCCAGCGTCGCACCGCGCTCGGCCGAGGCCACGTAGGCGTCCGGGTCCGAGAAATCGCCGAACGGGCCGTCAATGGCGCGCAGCCCGTAAGCGCGGCAGGCCACCGTCATGCGCGAGAGCGCGAAATGCCACTGATCGCCCGGATAATCGGGGTTCAACCCGCCGATCACCACGGTGCGCGCCCGTGTGGAGGCCGCGTAATCCGCCACGCCGAAATGCATCGCTTCCAACCGGCCGGGGGCCGCGGCAATCGCCTCTACATTGGCCATGCCAAGCGAGGTCTCAATCAGCGCTTCCAGCCCAATCTGATGCTCAAACCCCATGGCCTCTTCGATCTGGCTGACCATGGTCTCCACGGTGTAAAGATCCGCCGGCACACCCACTTTGGGCACCAGAATGGTGTCCAGATGCTGGCCTGCCTGTTCCACGATCTCGACCACGTCGCGATACATGTAATGGGTGTCGAGCCCGTTGATCCGGATCGACATGGTCTTGCCCTTGCCCTTCCAGTCGATGTCATTGAGGGCCTGAATGATGTTGGAGCGCGCCTGCACCTTGTCCGGCGGGGCCACGGCATCTTCGAGATCAAGAAAGATGTAATCGACATCCGTATCCACGGCCTTGTCGATCATCGACGGATTAGAGCCTGGCACGGCCAGTTCAGAGCGTTGCAGGCGTGCTTTCTTGAGCGGGTGAAGGGTGTAGCTCATGGAGTGATTTGTCCTTAGGGCATTTTGGTGGTGCGTTAGGGGAAGTGTCGCAGGTCATCACCCGTCCCAATACTTTCGCCTGGGTAAGAAGGCGTGCCCGGGATGGGGGCCGGGGTGGGAACGGGTAGGGCGGCCCTACCCGTGGTGCCGCGCTTGGCGTGCATTGGAACACTGAGGCGGTGGAGCGTGTCTCTGAAGAAAAACAAAGGTTTACGATAGGAAACTTAAGCGAGACCTCAGCCTGGGGGAGGCAGAATTTTGCAAAATTCTGCACCAGAAAATTCCAATTTTCTGGTGCATTTTCTTCGAAGAAAATGCGGCGCTCAGAACCGACGCAGGGGTTCTTGATTGCAGAAGATCACGATCTGACCGGAGTTCTCTACGGCGCGAAAACCGCGGCGTCGGAGCTCTTTGGAAAACCGCTCGCGGCCCACATACCTGTCTATGTCACGCAGGTTGCGGCGCACGACCTGTCCGTCCCGCGCGGCCTTGGACGAGAACACATCTCTGATCCATTTCTCAGAATCGATCGGGCCATGATGATTGTGCAACATGGCCCGACTGTTGTGGATCTTGGTAAAGAAATGGTTGACGGTTCAGGTCACCAAATCCCCCGGCGTTTCCCCGTTGAGATACGCCACAAGGTTGTCGATCGCGCGGTAGCCCATGCCGACCCGGGTCCCATCGGTGGCGGATCCCAGATGCGGGGCCAGGACGATGTTGTCATAGTCCATGAACCGCGGATCAAGGGCGGGTTCATTGTGGAACACATCCAGCCCCGCCGCAGACAATTGCCCGGCATCAAGGGCTGCAAAAAGCGCATCTTCATCCACCACATCGCCCCGCGCGGAGTTGACCAGAATGGCCCCAGGCTTCAGCGCGTCAAACACATCCGCGTTGATCATCTTGTAGGTGTCCGCGCCGCCCGGCATGTGCAGGGACAGGAAATCGGCCTGCGCGGCCACCTCCGCCATCGAGCCCAGCTGCTCGGCATTGCCGTTCTGGATCTTGATGTCGTCGGGCACGGACCACGCATCCTGGAATACCACGCGCATGCCAAAGCCGTTGTGCGCCCGCCGCGCCATCGCCTGACCGATCCGGCCAAATCCGATGATGCCCAGCGTCGCACCCGTCACCTTCTTGCCGATCATATGCGTGGGCCGCCACCCGGCCCAATTGCCGGCCCGCGTCTCGCGCTCGCCCTCGCCAATCCGGCGCGCAGCCGTCAGCATCAGGCCCATGGCGAGATCCGCCGTGCAATCGGTCAGCACATCGGGCGTGTTCGTCACCGCGATGTCGTTGGCACGGGCCGCCTCGATATCGATGTGGTTAAAGCCCACACCGTAATTGGCCATGATCTTCACGCGGCCCTTCGCCGCCGGGTAGAACTCCGCCGGGATCTTGTCGGACACGGTGGGCATGATCACATCGCACGTCTCGGCGGCGGTCATGAACTCGTCCGCGCTCATCGGTGTGTCGGGATGGCGTAACGTCACGTCGCCCAAACCCTGGGCGACGAGATGGTCTTCTGCGTCTTTCGGCCACGCACGGGTGACCACGATCTTCCTATTGCTCATGATGTTCAGGCAGCCTTCGCGCTGGCCTTCATGGTCGCAGGCGTCGTCGCACGGTAGTGCTCTTGCGCTGCGGCCACACCGGACCCGGCTTCAATCTTGGCCCCTGCATCAATCAAAGCCATTTCCGCCGCAGAGATCGCCCCGCAGAGCATGACCGGGTTCAACGATCCCAGATGCCCAATCCGGAACGCTTTGCCCATCAGCTTGTTGAGGCCCGAGCCCAGCGAGGTCTGGTATTTGAAATACGCCCCCGAAATCACGTCGCGCGCATCCACACCCTCGGGCGCATAAATCGCCGAGACGGTGTCAGAGGCCCATTCCGGCCCTTGCGAGACCAGCTCACAGCCATCCCACGCGCCAACGGCCTGCCGCACACCTTCGGCCAGACGGTTGTGACGCGCCCAGATGCTTTCCATGCCCGTCTCCAGCATCATGTCCAGCGAACAGCGCAAACCGCGCAACAGCTGCGTGGCCGGCGTGTAGGGGAAATAGCCCGTGTCGTTGAGCTTGATCATGTCCTCAAAGCTGAAGAAACACCGCGCCATGCCAGCGCCTTCCAGCGCCTTGTTGGCCGCGAGCGCCTTGTCAGATACACCCAGAAACCCGAGACCGGCAGGCAGCATGAACCCTTTCTGCGACCCGGACACCGCCAGATCCACACCCCATTTTTCCATCTCGAACTCGATGGAGGCGATCGACGACACACCATCGACAAACAGCATCGCCGGGTGATCCAGCGCATCGAGCACCTTACGCACGCCCGCAATGTCAGAGGTCACACCCGTGGCCGTCTCGTTTTGCGTGGCAAACACCGCTTTGATCTCGTGGTTGGTGTCGGCCTCAAGCCGCTTGGCGTACTCATCGAGCGGCACACCTGTGCCCCACTCGACCTCAACGCAGTCCACGTCGAGGCCAAGACGCTCTGCCATGTCGACCCACAGCAAAGAAAACTGACCGAAGCGCGACATCAGAACCTTGTCGCCCGTCTGCAATGTGTTCTGGATGGCGCTTTCCCACGCCCCCGTGCCGGAGGAGGGGAAGATGAAGACGCGGCCGTTTTCCATCCGGTAGGCCTTCTTCATGTCGGTCAGCAGCCCGCTCACCAGGTCGCCAAAATCGGGCGCGCGCATGTCTTCCATGGGAACGTTCATCGATTGACGGACGGGTTCGGGAACATTGGTCGGTCCCGGGATAAATAGGTGCTGATAGCCGTTCATGTGCGTCTCCTTCGTTTCCAGCTTGCGGGGTCTTGTCACGTGATCACGCCCCTTTTTCTACGCCTGTCGGGATATCTGCTGCGAACAGTCGAGAAATCAAGCGGCCCACTCGGGTGGAAAACACCACCCGGTGGGGTGGTTCGGTCGCCCCCCGCGGCCCGATTCGGTGTCGCATGCGATTGCATACTTTATTATCATTTGTTTTCAGTGACTTCACGAAACACACTTTGCCAAATTAACAGGCGAAATTTGAAGGCCGGATGGTGTATAGAGGTGGGATGGAAGCGATCCAAACCTCCGCCAATCTCACCGTCACGCCCGTCGACACGCGGCCCAAGGTGGTCGTGGCAGACCGTCAATTGATCGTCTGCCAGGGGCTGGGCTCTCTTGTGGCGCAAATCCCCGAGGTGCGGTTGGGCGAATTTGCCACCGATCTGGCGGGTCTCGCAAAAACGCTTGCGGCGGTAGAAGGGCAGGGCATCCTGATCCTCGGCGTGCGCCTCAACGATGGCGATCTGACCGCCGCCCTCGATATGGTCCGCAAGGATTTCCCGGACATGATGGTCGTGGTTGTGGCCGAAGACACGGAGATGGCCTTCATCCGCACGGCGATCAAATCAGGCGCGAATTCCATCTGCATGATGAGCCAGATCTTGTCGAGCCTGCCCAAGATTCTGGGCAAACTGGTGGAAGGGCACTCAATCCTGCCCACGGACATCCTGCGCAAACTCACGTCCGAGAAGACCGACAGCCTGTCCAAACGCGAGCATGAAATTCTCGCGCTTTTGGTGGACGGGCTGACGAACTTCCAGATCTCTGCCCGGCTGGGCCTCTCGGAGAACACGGTGAAGTATTACCTCAAGGCGATCTATCAAAAGCTCGATGTGAACAGCCGTGGGTCCGCGATTGCGAAATACGTGGCCGGCAATTACTGAACCGGCCACAGCGCCGTGTCAGTCCAGACGCCCCGTGACCGCAACTTCGGTCATGTTCTTCACAGACATCAAAAACCCGATCTTGGCTCCGGGCAAGCGGTCATACCCGGTCCAGCGGGCCATGCTGGTCAGTTCCTGTGCCGTCTTCGGTCCTGTCCCGGCCACAATCGCGGCGGATTGCACCGTGGCCAGCAACCCCGCAATCACCGCAGAGGACCCGGACGTCCCGCCGAAATCCAGTGTGTAGAACACCGGCGCGCGGACCATGCGGTCGTATAGAACACTGGGCTTGACCGGGCAAAAGGTCGAACTGGGACCCTCATACAAATACTGCCCCTGATCCCCCAACGGCGTCCCGGTGCCTTCCACACGACAGTCCACATGACGCCCCAGTTGCACGCCGACGGGCCAAACCGCAGGCCATATCTTGTCGTAGCCCTCCGGTTTGGTGCCGTCGCCGTCATTGTAGGAATAGCCCGCCGCCGGAATTCTGCGGCCGACGCTGAACACGTCAACGCGGGTGCCGTAATTGCTCTTGGGCAGCCTGGATTGCATGTCCGGGGTTGAGGCGCCGACGATCAATGCCCCGGACGGGCCTCGGTTTTTCCACTCGTGCAGTTGCGCATCGACGCATCGCGCGCTCGTGGGATTTGCCGGGTCGTAGTCCGCGCCCGGATCCAGGCTGACACCCGAATTGCCCGCCCCCTGCACCACGATCACGCCGCGCGACACCGCCCCCTTGACTGCCCTGAACACAGCCGCGTCCAGCTCTGCCGGTCCACCCTGGTTCCGAATGCGCTGCGCGGTGGCCGCGTCACAGGGGACATCGTCGGGCAGTTTGAACTTCCCTTGCGCTTCTATCAGGATGATGTCGCCGCGCGTGAAATGCGCCATCAGATCCCCGATCGCGCCTGCAACGTCATGGCCGGGGTTTGTCGACGCGTAGTAAAGCTCCGCCGCCGGGGCGAGGCCGGTGACCCCCTGATTGTCCGCAATGCCCCCGATGATCGACAGCACCATCGTGTCATGCTGGCTCAGGTTCACATCACATGACCCCGGTTTGGTCAGGGTGACCCGGTCGTATCTGCCTGTCGTTTCATTGTACCGCGTTGTCTGGTCGAGCCCGCGTCGGCACTTCACCAAATACCCCTCCAGACCGTTGTCATCAGAGGTGACATCCTTGACCCGCGGCGCGCCCGGTGTGGTCAGGTTGCGCAACTCCGGGTGAAAGGGGTTGTAGCCGCCCCCGATCACCCCAACCTTGACGCCCTGACCCAAAGTTGACGGCACACTCCCATCGGCTCTTTTCAGGACACCGGTGTAAGGGGTCGATGCGAACTCTGATCCGTCGGGCACGGTATAAAGGTCATCCGCCCGCACCGCGCTCAATTGATGGCCGGTCAGGGAGAGGGGAAAGATAAGCCCGGTGTCGAAATACGGATAAACCGTCTCAGCCTGCGCCAAGGACACCGGCAGACAAAAGGCCCCTGCCACAGCCAGAATTCTCGCGAAACTCACGTCATGTCACCTGCCATCAAGCCCGTGAACGCGCCAGCGCCCACGGGGGTTGGCCCAAAGGACCTTGCACTCACAAAACCGGCGCACCTTCAGGACGCGGTGTCGTCTACCCGAACGAGGTGCCACCGGATGCGGTCGCTCTTGAACCCCGGCAGGCCTTTGACCCTCGGTGACAGCCCCACAAGCTGCGTGCGGTGAAACGGAATCAGCGTGCCCGAGCGTTCAAACAGATAGCGCTGCGCGTCCATGTAAAAGTTGCGCCGCTCAAAGAAATCCAAGCTCTGGCGCGCGCGTCGCATCTTGTCGTCAAAGGTGTAATCCTGGAAATAGCTTTCATTCCACTTGGCCTGGCTTTGGAACGGCTCGTTGAGCGCCTGATCCCCCGGTCGCTCGCCCCAACTGGTCAGGAAGGCATCCTTTTTCATCCAGACCTCCGACCAGTAGCCGTCGCTCGAGGCCTTTACGATCTCGACCGAGATGCCCGCCGCCGCCACGTGGTCCTGAAACACCAGCGCCATTGCCTCCCACGCCGCGTCCACCTCTGCGACATGAATGGAGATCTTCAACCCGTCGGTATAGCCCGCCTCCGCCAGAAGCGCCTTCGCTCCTGCGACATCGCGGTCGCATTCCATGTCCGCACGGTACTGATCCGAGGGCGCGACCGGCGTGTCACAGGATACGATGCCGCCGCCATCCAAGGCCAGCTTCAACATCTCCTCACGATCCACGGCCATCCTCAGCGCCCTGCGGACCCGGACATTGTTGAAAGGTTCAACATCCGTGCGAAACACAATACCGGACCAGTTGCCGGTGGGAATTTCCTGAACGATATAGGCGTCCGACCGGTTCAACGCCTGCCTGACATGTGCCTGGATCCCGCGTTCCATATCAAGCTGCCCGGCCAGAAACGCCTGCAGCCGGGTCTTGTCGTTGGGGATGCCGTACACTTCCATGCGCGCCAGCAGCGGCTCGCCTTCATAGTAATCCTCAAAGGCTGTCAGCGTCGTAACCCCGTCCGCATCGAACTTCTCAAGCCTGAACGGCCCCGTGCCGATGCCGCTTTGCCCGATGGTCTCGCCGGAGCCTTCCGGAATGATACGCAAACGCGGATCCATCAATTGCAGCGGCAGATCGGCAAAGGTCGAATCGAGCGTCAACTGCACCGTCATCTCATCCAACGCGGCCACATCCGTGACCATCGCGATCACCGATTTGGCCGGGCTGTCAGAGGCCGGATCCAGAATACGGTTCAGCGAATAGACCACATCGGCGGCCTCGAACGTGCTGCCATCGTGGAAGGTCACCCCCTCGCGGAGCTCAAGCGTCCAAACCGTGCCATCCGCGTTGGCCGACCACGCGGTGGCCAGATCCGGCTGCGGAATGCCCTCCACACCCGGGCGCACCAACCGGCTCATCAGCTTTTCAGTGATGGTCAGAATGCGCCCATTGGCAATCGGGTCCAGACTGGACAGCGTGCCCGACCCCACATCATGGGCAAAGCGGAACGTGCCGGTGGGCTCTGCATGGGCCTGCGCCGCAATCGCGCCCGCCGCACACAGCGTCGCCAAACGTTTGATCATCCGCGCCATAGGTGTCCCCAACTTTCCATGGTAAATCGTCTCTCGAAACACCGTGCCGCAGCCACCCGGCAAAATCAATGCAGCACAGGCACATGCCTGATCAAATCTCATAGCCAAGCCAGACGAATATGATAGGCTGACCTCAAAAGAGACCATCCTGGGGGATATGATGACACGCCATTTCACCGCTCTCATGGGGGCAGGGGCCGCGGCGCTCGCATGGGCCGCACCCGCCACAGCCGAGCTCAGCTTTTGCAACGACACCGGTATCAGCGCCTCTATCGCCATCGGCTATCTGGGCGGCGATCAATGGACATCCGAAGGCTGGTGGAACGCCGGCGCGGGCGAATGCGTGACGGTGGTCGATGCCCCCGCACCCCAGGCCTTCTACTACTGGCACGCGGTCAATGAGAACGGCGAATTCGTGTCCGAAGACTACTATTTCTGCGCGGTGGATGACGTCTTCACCATCATCGGCGACAGCGATTGCGCCGCCCGTGGCCATGACCGGATCAGCTTCAACGAGGTGCAGATCGGCGGCGATGGCGCGCTGGAGATCCGCCTGACCGCCGCCCTTGCCCCGCAAGCGCCAAGCCTGCGCAAGTCACCAGAACCGGCGGAAACGGCAGAAACCCCGCCGCAAAAATCCCAGGAAACAGCCGCCCTGACCGAGCAGGCCCCAGAACCAGCTCCAGAACCAGTGACAGAACCCGTCACGGAACCAGACCCTGCCGCCACAGCCGTCTCACAGCCCACGTTGAGCCTTGTCACGGACATCCCCGTGGCCGACCTGCTCACCTCCGCCCCGCTGGATTTCCCGGCGATCAAGACGGCGCTGACCGGCGATTGGACCCAGGATGGCAACCCGGACCTGACAACCCAGATATCCCGTGACCGTTTCGAGGATTTTCAGAACGGCGCCGGGGACGGGCAAGGCAATTGGCGCCTGGGTGCCGCGTGTCCGGGCCACCCGGGCGAGGGGATGGGCGTGATCATCACCTATGACGCAAACCCCGATCAGGCGCTTTGCATGGTCCTCGATGGGCTTACGGAAACGTCCTTTATGCTGCGCGACCCGCAAAGCGATGAGACGTTGTCATATTCCCGATAACCCTCCGCGGCCACTCGGACGCAAAAGCCACGCCCGCCTCGCGCCCGCGCGTGTGGGGGTGCCTAAACCCTTGTTTCATCAAAAAAGCCCGCTTATCCAATAGGAAACCATAAAAAAAGCGAGCAAACCCGTGGCCAAACCCAAATATTCCCTCAGCGGCATCACCGTCGAAGACCCCTATGGGATCTTCTCTCCGAAACTTCACCGCGCGATGGCCAAGGATCGCTATGAGCGTCTGGAACGCGTGGCGGTGGAGCGATGCCTGAAGCCGGGCGACCGGGTGCTCGATCTGGGCGCGGGCTGCGGTGTCGTGGGCGCGCTCGCCGCCTCAATTGTCGGGCCAGAGGCCGTCACC
>JBCBWJ010000070.1:0-9145 GCA_039817165.1 Pseudomonadota bacterium
GCTGTTGCAGAAAAACGGGTTAGTGAACAACTGGGCCATCTCGCTGGGCCTCTGGGATGAACCCATCAAGATCGTGCACAATCTCAACGGCACGCTCATCGGCATGGTCCATATCATGCTGCCCTTCCTGATCCTGCCGGTCTACGGCGCGATGCGCGCGATTGACCGCGACTATCTCAAGGCCGCCGCCAATCTCGGGGCCAGCCCGCGCCGCGCCTTCTGGACGGTGTTTTTCCCGCTCTCCACACCCGGGCTATTCGCGGGCGCGCTCATGGTCTTCATCCTCTGTCTTGGGTTCTTTGTGACACCCGCCGTGCTGGGCGGGGGCAAAGTCATCATGGTCTCGATGAAAATCGTCTCCAACATAGAGCTTTTCGTGAACTGGGGGGCGGCCAGCGCGCTGGGCGTGGTCCTTTTGGTCCTCACGGTCATTGTGCTCTGGATCGCGTCGCGGTTCCTGCGGCTTGATCAGATGACAGGGGGGGGCCACTGATGATCGGTTGGTTCGCCAGACCTGCCTCCGACACGCAGATCACCCATGGTCAGCGGCTCTGGCTCTATATCTTTGCGGGCATCACGATGATCTTGCTGGTCACGCCCACGCTGATCGTGATCCCAATGTCGTTCTCAGACTCTCAATACCTCGAATTCCCGCCAGAAGAATGGTCGACCCGCTGGTATGCCCACTACTTCAACTCGCCCGAATGGATGCAGGCGACGCGCACCTCGTTCAAGGCCGCGATCCTGACCATGCTTTTTGCCACGCCCGTGGGGGTGCTGGCCGCCTACGGTCTGCATGCCTCCAAGGTGCCCTTCGTGCGCATGGCCTTTGTCCTGCTGATCACGCCGATGATGGTGCCCGTGGTTCTGGTCGCCATCGGCGCGTTCTACGCCTATGTGAAGCTGCAGATCCTCTACACCATGCTGGGTCTGGTGCTGGCCCACTCGATCCTCGCCATCCCTCTGGTGCTGATCGTCACCGGCTCGGCGCTCAAAAGCTACGACATGAACCAGGAAAACGCGGCCCGCTCGCTGGGCGCCCCGCGCTGGAAAGCCTTCCTCACCATTACCCTGCCGCAGATCCGCTTTGCCGTGGTCACCTCCGCGCTGCTATCGTTCCTCACCTCCTTCGATGAGGTGGTGATTGCCATGTTCATTTCAGGGGGTGACAACCCGACCCTCACACGCAACATGTTCAACGCCCTGCGCGATCAGATCGACCCCACCATCGCGTCGATCTCAACCCTCATGATCCTCGTCACGACCCTTCTGATGATCGTGGCGCAGATCTTCGGGCAGGAACGCAAATAACCCCGCTGGCCCCGGCCAATGGGCCGGTAACGGAGACCAAACACATGATCGACCTCAAAACCTTCGCCGATCTGGCCAATGTCGAGCTGGGCGCGTTTGCCGACAAACCCACGACCCTGACCGAAGGCCAGACAGAGGCCTCAAACCTGCTCTGGACCTCTGCCAATGGCTGCACCAGCATCGGCGTCTGGGAATGCACGCCCGGTCACTTCACCGCCGACCGGACCACGGGGGGCGAATACTGCCACATCATCTCGGGCACCGCGACCGTCAGCAATGCCGACGGCAGTGCCGCGCGTGACATCGGGCCCGGCGACCTGCTGGTGCTGCCCCGTGGCTGGACCGGCCAGTGGGTGGTGCACGCGCCGCTGCGCAAACTCTTCATCATCGACACCTCGCCTGAATGACCACCTATGACTACGTGATCGTCGGCGGGGGCTCTGCGGGCTCTGTTCTTGCCGCGCGCCTCAGCGAAGACCGCCGCACCACCGTCCTCTTGCTCGAGGCCGGCGGCATGGGGCGGCACCCTTGGATCAAGATCCCCATCGGCTATGGCAAGGTGTTCTACGACCCGCGCTTCAACTGGAAATACACGACCGAGCCTGAACCCAACCTCAACGGGCGGCGCATCTACTGGCCCCGTGGCAAGGTGCTGGGTGGCTCGTCGGCGATCAATGCCATGGTCTATGTGCGCGGCCACCCTCAGGACTACGAAGACTGGGGTGCTGCCGCCCCCGGCTGGGGCTGGTCCGATGTGGCCCCGCTTTTTGCCCGGATGGAGGATTGGACCGGCCCCCAAGACCCCGATCGTGGCGCAGGCGGGCCCTTGAGTGTCACCGACATCTCGGCCGCCGCCCACCCGCTCAGCCGGGCCTACACGCAGGCCGCTCACGAGGCAGGCGTGCCGTTCAACCCCGATTACAACGCCGCAGGCATGACCGGCGCGGCCTACTACCAGATCACCACAAAAGGCGGGATGCGCGCCTCGTCTGCGGATGCCTACCTGCGCCCCGCGCTGGGCCGCCCCAACCTGCGGGTCGAGGCCTATGCCCACACCACCCGCATCCTCTTTGACGGCACATGCGCCACCGGGGTGGAGTACCGCCAGAATGGCAGGCTCAAGACCGCCCAAGCGGGCGAAGACATCATCCTCTGCGGCGGGGCGATCAACACGCCGCACCTGTTGCAGCTGTCCGGCGTGGGCCCGGCGGCGCATCTGCAGGAGATGGGCATCGACGTGATCCACAACGCCCCGCAGGTCGGGCGCAACCTGATGGATCACCTCGGCGTCGACCTGATGTACCGCGCGACTGAGCCCAGCCTCAATCAGGTGCTGCACCCGCTTTTGGGCAAGGCGCGCGCGGGCCTGCACTACATCCTCACCCGCAAAGGCCCGCTGTCCATGAGCCTCAATCAGGCGGGCGGCTTTCACCGCCTCCAGCCGGGCCAGGGCTGCCCCGATCTGCAACTATACTTCTCGCCGCTCAGCTACTCCAGCGCGCCCGCGGGCAAACGCCCGTTGATGAGCCCCGATCCCTTTCCGGCCTACCGCATCGGCTTCAACCCCTGCAAACCCACCAGCCGCGGCACCGTGCAGCTGCGCGCGCCCGATCCCTTCGAACCGCCGGTGCTGCGGGCCAACTACCTCGACACCGAAGAGGACCGCCAGATGATGATCAAAGGCACCCGGCTGATGCGCCAGATCGCCGCCGCCCCCTCGCTCGCGGCGGTCTCTGACACCGAGCTGCAGCCCGGTCTTGACTGCGACAGCGACGCAGACATCCTCGAAAACGCCCGCAACGAAGGTGCCACCGTGTTTCACCAATGCGGCACCTGCCGGATGGGCCGCGATCCCGCCCAGTCGGTCGTCGATCCGCAGTTGCATGTGCACGGACTGAGCGGGTTGCGCATCGCCGATGCCTCGATCTTTCCGACCATCCCGTCGGGCAACACCAACGCGCCGGCCATCATGGTGGGCGAAAAAGCAGCCGACATCATCCGCGCCGACGCGCAGATCAGGAGAGCGTCATGAAACTCACCCGCATCGAAAGCTTCACCAATGAATTCGTGGGCTTTGTCCGCGTCACGATGGAGGACGGCGCCCAAGGCTGGGGGCAGATCTCAACCTACCATTCCGATATCACCTGTCAGGTGCTCCACCGACAGGTCGCACCTTGGGTGCTGGGCCGCGACACCACCGATCTCGATGACCTGCTCGATCTGGTCACCGAGCGCGAACACAAATTCCCGGGCTCCTACCTGCGCCGTGCCATGGCGGGGCTGGATACGGCGATCTGGGACATGCGCGGCAAAGAGGCGGGCAAACCCGTAACAGAGCTGCTGGGCGGCTCACCCGGCCCGATGCGCGCCTACGCCTCCTCGATGAAGCGCGACATCACACCCCACGATGAGGCCGAACGCCTCAAACGCCTTCAGGGCGACAAAGGCTTTGACGCCTTCAAGGTCCGCGCAGGCGCCGAGGTGGGCCGCAACAAGGATGAATGGCCCGGCCGCACCGAAGAGATCATCCCCACCATGCGCCGCGAACTGGGGCAGGGGGCGGCCCTGCTCATTGACGCCAACAGCTGCTACAGCCCTGACCGCGCCATCGAGGTGGGCCACCTGCTGCAGGACCACGGCTTTTCCCACTTTGAAGAACCATGCCCCTACTGGGAACTGGAGCAGACCAAACAGGTGACAGACACGCTCGACATCGACGTCACCGGCGGCGAACAGGATTGCGACCTGCCCACGTGGAAGCGGATGATCGACATGCGCGCCGTCGACATCGTGCAGCCCGACATCCTCTATCTGGGCGGGATAAGTCGCACCTTGCGGGTCTGCCGCATGGCCGCAGAGGCCGGCCTGCCCGTCACGCCGCATTGCGCAAACCTTTCGCTTGTGACGCTTTTCACGATGCACCTTTTGCGCGCCCTCCCGAACGCGGGCAAGTATCTGGAATTTTCCATCGAGGGCGAGGATTACTACCCTTGGCAAGACGGGCTCTACACTTCCGACCCCTACGGCATCGACGCCGGTCAGGCCCGCGTGACAGACGCCCCCGGCTGGGGCATCGAAATCTCCCCGGAGTGGCTCTCGCGTTCCAACTATGCGGTCAGCGACGCCCCCACCTGATCTGCGTCTCGATCTGCCTCTCGATCCGTGATTTCGGACGTTGATCCGGCCCAAAACCCGCAATCTGCGCTTTGGTCCCCCGCCGCAACGATACAGACGTAATACCGACGCAATACAGACGTGATACAGACACCCCTTTCCCGCCTTGCAAAAGCCCTGCGCAAACCATAGGTTCCGCCCAATTCGGAGCGCCCGAAGCGCCCACCACTCAAGGACCCCGACATGGACGCCATTGGCCAGTTTATCCCCCTCATTCTGATCTTCGCCATCATGTGGTTCCTCCTCATCCGACCGCAGCAGAAAAAGCTCAAAGAGCACCGCTCCATGGTCGAGCAGCTGCGCCGCGGCGATCAGGTGGTCACCCAAGGCGGGCTCATCGGTAAGGTCGCCAAGGTCAAGGATGACGACGAAATCGAGGTCGAGATTGCCACCGGCGTGAAGGTCCGCGTGGTGAAATCCACCGTCGCCCAAGTGCTGTCCAAGACCGAACCGGCCGACGCCTAAGACCCGCACAACCCCTTGAAAGGGAATAGATAAATGCTTCAGATCCCGCTGTGGAAACGCTTTATGATCTGGGGCTTGGTGGTGCTTGGCCTGCTTCTGGCCTCGCCCAACGGGTTCTACACGACCGTCGAACAACACAACGACGCCACCCAGGCGATTGAGCTGGGCGAAAACACCGCCGAGAACCGCGCGATGGTAGAGGCCTGGCCCGGCTGGATGCCCTCCAGCCTGGTCAATCTCGGCCTCGATCTGCGCGGCGGGGCGCATCTTCTGGCCGAGGTGCAGGTCGAAGATGTCTACGCCTCCCGTATCGAAGGCATGTGGCCCGAAATTCGCGACCTTCTGCGCGACGAGCGCGCCCGCATCGGCCCCATCCGCCTGCAACCCTCGTCCGACCCCGAACTCCGCGTCCGCCTGGTCGAAAACCCCGATGAAGTGGACTATGCCGCGACCCTCGTGCGCTCGCTTGCGCGCCCCGTCTCAAGCCTCACAGAGGTGGCCGCCACCGACATCGAGGTGATCACCCAAGGCTCTGATATCCTTGTACGATTGAGCGAAGCCGAGCGCCGCGCCACCGACGAACGCACCGTGCGCCAATCCCTTGAAATTGTCCGCCGCCGCATCGACGAAGTGGGCACGCGAGAGCCCACAATCCAGCGTCAGGGCGCCGATCGTATCCTGATCCAGGTGCCCGGCATTGGCTCCGCGGCAGAGCTCAAGGCCATCATCGGCACCACCGCTCAGCTCACGTTCAACCCCGTCATTGGCCGCACCACGGATGCCGGAGACCGGGTCGGCGCGGGCAACGAAATCCTGCCGTCTCTGGATGAACCCGGTGTGTTCTACATTGTCGAGGCTGCCCCCGTCGTCACCGGCGAAGACCTCGTCGATGCGCAGCCTGACTTTGACCAGAACGGCCGCCCCGCCGTGTCCTTCCGCTTCAACCCGTCGGGCGCGCGGGCCTTTGGGGATTACACCCTGGAAAACATCGGCAACCCCTTCGCCATCATCCTTGATGACGAGGTGGTCAGCGCCCCGGTGATCCAGTCCCACATCCCCGGCGGCTCCGGCATCATCACGGGCCAGTTTTCCATTGAAGACACCACCAACCTCGCCGTGCTCCTGCGCGCCGGTGCCTTGCCCGCGAAACTGACATTCCTCGAAGAACGCACCATCGGGCCAGAGCTGGGGGCCGACAGCATCGCCGCCGGTCAGATCGCCTGCATTGTCGCCTTCATTCTCGTGCTGGTGTACATGTTCCTCAGCTACGGCCTCTTTGGCCTCTTCGCCAATATCGCACTGATCATAAACGTGGCTTTGATCTTTGGCTTGCTCAGCATGATCGGCGCGACCCTCACCTTGCCCGGCATCGCGGGCATCGTGCTGACCATCGGCATGGCCGTCGACGCAAACGTGCTGGTGTTTGAACGCATACGCGAAGAAATGCGCGTGGCCAAAGGGGCGTCACGGGCGATCCAACTGGGCTACGAAAAAGCCCTCAGCGCCATCCTCGACGCCAACATCACGACCTTCATCACCGCACTCATCCTCTTCGCGATGGGCAGTGGACCGGTGCGCGGCTTTGCGATCACGCTCGGTCTGGGCATCATCACATCGGTCTTCACCGCGATCTTCGTGACCCGGCTCATGGTGGTGATGTATTTTGAACGACGCCGTCCTAAGACCGTCTTACAGGGCCGTGCGTTGCGTCTGGTCAAACAGGACACCAAGTTCGATTTCTTCCGCCGCTGGAAAATGAGCCTCGGCCTCTCCGGCGTATTGATCGTCGTGGCCATGGCGTCCTTCGCGATCCAGGGTCTGAACTTTGGCATCGATTTCAAAGGCGGCACCACCGTCCGCACCCAAAGCACGCAGGAAATTGACATCGCCGTCTACCGCGACGCGATCCAACAGCTAGACCTGGGCGATGTCACCATATCCGAAATTTTCGACCCCACATTCGGCCCCGAAGACAACAAGGCGCAAATCCGCATTCAGGCCCAGGAAGGGGAGGAAAGCGTGTCTGCCGCCACCATCCTCGCGGTGGAACAAAGCCTGCAAGAGGCCGTGCCCGATCTTGTCATTGAGGCCACCGAAAGCGTCGGCCCCAAGGTCTCGGGAGAGCTCATAACCGCCGCTGCCATCGCGGTGCTCTTGGCCATAGGGGCGGTGCTGATATACATCTGGCTGAGGTTCGAATGGCAGTTCGCCGTGGGCGCCGTGGCCGCACTCGTCCATGACGTGGTGCTGACCATCGGCATCTTCTCAGAGCTTCAAATTCAGTTTGACCTGGCCATCATCGCGGCCCTTCTGACCATCGTGGGCTACTCGCTCAATGACACAGTTGTGGTGTTCGACCGGGTGCGCGAAAACCTGCGAAAATACAAGAAAAAGCCGCTCTCCGAGGTGCTGAACATCTCCATCAACGAGACGTTGAGCCGAACCGTCATGACCTCGCTCACCACCCTTTTGGCACTCTTTGCGCTCTTCATTCTGGGCGGTGACGTGATCCGGGGCTTTGTCTTTGCGATGATCTGGGGCGTGATCATCGGGACCTATTCTTCGGTCTTCGTGGCCTCGGTCGTGCTGCTCTGGCTGGGTGTCAAACGCGACTGGTCCAAACCTGACAAATCGGCGGGCACCCAGTTTGCGGGCGTAGATGCCTGACATCCTCGCCTTGGCTTTGTCCACGCCGGGGCTTTTCTGGCTCATGTTGACCATCGGGGCCGCGGGCCTCGTGCGCGGTTTTTCCGGTTTTGGCACCGCGCTGATTTTCGTGCCCGTGGCCAACATCTTTCTCGACCCCAAACAGGTGATCGTGGTGATCGCACTCACCGGCATTGCCTCGAACGCCGTGATCCTGCCCCGCGCCTGGCGCCAGGGCAGCCGCCGCGAGGTGGGCCTGCTGGTGGCCGCCGCCTTGTTGACGGTCCCCCTGGGCCTCATGGCGCTCGATGCGCTCGATCAGATCACCATCCGCTGGATCATCGCAGGTGTGGCCGGCGGCATGCTCGCCGCTCTTGTGGCCGGGTGGCGGCATTCCCGCACTGTGACCCAGCCCGCGATCCTGGCCATTGGGGCCGCCGCCGGGGTGGTGGGCGGTATGACCGGGCTCACAGGACCTGTGGTGATCCTGTTCTACCTCGCGGGGCAGGCCGTCGCCCAATCCGTGCGCGCCAACACGATCCTGTTTTTGGCGGCCCTCGACGTGGTGTTGATTGCCAATCTCGTCTGGCAAGGGGCTGTCACCGCAGAGCTGCTGATGATCGCGCTGATCCTGTCCATCCCCTACGCCACCACCACGCTCCTTGGCCAAAGGCTGTTTCGCCCTGAGTATGAAAAAGTCTACCGGGCCGTGGCGTATGGCGTGATCGCGCTGGCCGTGCTGAGCGGCCTGCCGCTATGGGGTTGATCCTGCGCGAGGCGCGCCCGAAGGGAGCGACGAGCAACCTCCCTTCCCCCCATTTCCGCTTTGCGATAAGCCTTCTCAGATGATGCTCAAAGTGACAGATCTGGCCGTGGCGCGCGGCGGCTTGCGGGTTCTCGGCGGCCTCTCTTTCGACCTCGCTGCGGGCCACGCCCTGCTGCTGCGCGGCCCCAACGGCATCGGCAAAACAACCTTGCTGCGCACGCTCGCCGGCCTGCAGCCGCCGCTCTCTGGCCACGTTGAGATCCCCTCCGACAGCCTCGCCTATGCGGGCCATCTTGACGGGGTGAAGCCCACACTCAGTGTCGTGGAAAACCTCGCCTTCTGGGCGTCAATTTTTGGCAGTGCCTCCGACAAACCCATGATCAAAACCGCGCTGGAGGCCTTCAACCTGGACGCCCTGCAGGACCGCCCCGCAGGTCGCCTCTCTGCCGGGCAAAAACGCCGCCTGGGCCTGGCCCGCCTGATGGTCGCGAGGCGCAAGCTGTGGCTCCTGGACGAACCCACCGTCTCGCTCGACGCTGACGCCCGTGCGCTTTTTGAAGCGGTGATAAACACCCACCTTGCGGGCGGCGGCGCGGTGCTGGCCGCCACCCATCTCGACCTCCACATCGCACCCTGCGCGACGCTCGATCTCACCGCGTTTCGCGCGACATTCCAAACCGCTTTGGGCTTTGACGAGGCGTTTTTATGATCGCGCTCTTGTTGCGAGACCTCAGGCTGGCCATCCGGGCGGGCGGTGGGTTCGGGCTGGCGTTGGCCTTTTTC